>BEIM01000152.1 GCA_002898995.1 bacterium HR36 | reverse complement strand
GCCAGGATGCAGGCTATCGTGACCGGGTCCTCATCGCAGAGCTGTTGCTGCCCACAGACCCACTGCGGGAACTAGTGAAACAGCGACCTGCCCTGGCCGTGTTACGGGAGGCAGCTCTACACACTGGCATGAAGCCGTTATCCGGCGAGGCCCTGCGCCTGGCCCTGGAAGGCCATACCTCACTCATGGAGATCGCCAGCTACTTACAATGAGCTTCTTCTGCTGGAAAGGAGTGGCGGGCGTCAGCCTGCCGTGCGAGGGCTAACTGTGCTCGAACTGCTCACCGTCTTACTTACGCTGGCCGCAGCTGCTTGGTTTGCCACGCAAGGCTTGTTTTTTTCCGCCACCACGTGGCTTTCGCTGTGGCTGGCAGGATTTTTCGCCTTTTGGTTGTTTGAACCTTTGGCTTACCTGACAGAAGGCTTGCTCGGCCCTTTGGCCGATGCCGTATCCCTAACTGCTCTCTTCTGCCTGGGCTTTGTAGCACTTCGCGGGGCTAGGCGCTGGCTGGTGCGGCAGGAAATTGTTTTTCCCATCTGGGTAGAACGCGCCAGCGGTGCCTTTTTCGGGTTACTCATTGGCTATGCCCTGGCCGGGTTTCTTTTCTGCATCTGGCAAACTCTACCCATTCACCAAAACTTGCTCCATTATAATCCCGAACGCGGAGTCGGCTTGGGGCAGCCTGATCGGCTCTGGTTGGCTGTCATGCACCGCGCGAGCCGTCAAAACCTTCGCCGCGCCGACCCAATCCAGGATGAAAGCTACGTTTTCGATCCTGATGGCAGTTTCGTATGGCGTTATTCGCGCTACCGCCGGGTTTCCCCAGGGGCCAGTGCGCCTCGCCCGCACCATGAGGAATTTCCTTTTGGCCCCGTTTACCGGTCGCCGGAGGAACCGTAAGTTTTCGCGCCACTACCGTCGCAACGCCACTCAAGCGCTAGCCCGATAGGATGCGTTGGACAGTGGTCACCAAATCGGCGTCGGCAACAGTGTGCTGGCTCTGCGCCCGCAAATCTTTGACCTGCCATACACCGCGCGTCAATTCATCCTCCCCGCCAATGACGGCGAGCCGGTGTCCGCGCTTGTTGGCATAGGCCAATTGCTCCCGCAACTTTTTTGCCTCGGGATACACTTCGGCGCCAATCCCGGCTCGCCGCAGCCGGCCAGCGACTTCCATGTACAGCGCCAGCTTGTCCGCGACAAAGAACACCACAAGCACAGGAGCGGTGGCGTAACTGGCGGGCAACAGGTTCAGCTCTTGCATCGCCGCCAGTAATCTATCTACTCCCAGCGACGCCCCAACGCCTGGTAACACCTGCTTCGTATACAGACTTGCCAAATTGTCATACCGTCCTCCCGAGCACACGCTGCCGATGCCTGGCAAATCGTCGAGAAAGGTTTCGTACACCGTGCCGGTGTAATAATCCAGCCCCCGCGCAATCCTCAAATCCAACTGCACCACTCCCTCGGGCAATCCTGCCGCACGGGTGACGGCGTACAGCTCCCGCAGACAAGCGATTCCGCGGGCCACCTTCACCTGGTGGCCAAAAGTCTTCTCCAAATGTTCGAGAATTTCTGCGGGACTGCCGCGAATCTCCGCTAGGTCGAGAATCTTCCCGGCCTGGCCCGATTCCAATCCGGCCTGCGTGCGTAATTCCTCTTCCACGCCCTCGCGGCCAATCTTGCCGTATTTGTCCAGAGCACGCAAGACCGCCACTGTTCGCTCCACTAACCCGAGTTCCTCTAGTAAACCGTTCAGCACCCAGCGGTGATTGACGTGCACCTGAAACCGCTCGAATCCCAAAGTGCGCAACAAATCGTAAATGACGAAGACCACTTCGATGTCCGCGGCATTCGAGGTGGTGCCAATCGTATCGAAGTCACACTGAACAAACTCGCGATAACGTCCGCGCTGAGGATTCTCGCCACGCCACACCGGGCCAATGTGATACCGCCTGAAGGGCGTGCCGTAACGCTGAATATGCTCGGCGGCAAATCGCGCGAAGGGCACGGTCAAATCAAAACGCAATGCTACATCTCGGCCACCGTGATCACGGAAGCGATACAGTTGCTTATCCGTTTCCTCGCCACCCTTTCCCAAGAGAATCTCGGCGTACTCCAGCGCTGGCGTGTCCATCGGCAAGTAGCCATAGGAACGGTACACCTGCCGCGCTTTGGCCAGGAGCTCCTCTCGCGGTAGCTGCAATTCCGGCGGATAATCCCGAAAGCCTCGCAAGGTTCGGGGTTCGATCAGTGTCTGTGCCACGGTATGTTCCTCTCATCCAGTACTACGCGGCAACCTTCGCAGGCTAGGGTAACACCTTGCCTCATTAGGCGGTTTCTTATTGTATGGTTCCACTCAAAACTCGGAAGGTCGGCCGCAATCTGGTTTTGTGGGCGCATCCAAATTGAACTTGCCCCTTCGCCAAGCGTCTTCTTTCTTAAAGCGGTAGCCGCTAG
Organism: bacterium HR36; assembly: GCA_002898995.1. Taxonomy (GTDB): domain Bacteria; phylum Planctomycetota; class Planctomycetia; order Gemmatales; family HRBIN36; genus HRBIN36. The sequence continues at coordinate 5,351 of BEIM01000152.1, read as the reverse complement.
CCGGCTTGTTCCGCTCGCCATAGGATATATTTAGCGAGCAACGCGGGGAGCGGGTTCGCCTGGTATACTGGCAGGCTCGCGTACTTAGGTGCCATTTCTTCGATGGGAGGTATAACCATGGGTCGGTTACTAGATTTCCTGGCATTCGCTTGCCTCGTGCTCGGTATGAGTGGTTTAGCCGTTGGTGGCGCCCTATATGTCCGGGAACACGACGCCCCAGGTGTCCGTGTGGAATCAGAGAATGTCGACCTGGGCGAACTCCCTGCGATGAAAAAACATTTGGTCGATCTGTACGTTACTAATCCCACCTGGCATACCGTGCGTTTGGTTGGAATAGGCCATTGCTGAAACCGAAATTGCCGCTTCCGTGCGAAGCATGTGGAACGGGTAACGATTTATCCTGGCCAAACCGTACGCATTCCGTGTGTCGTCGAAACTCTGTCGGCAGGCTCTGAATTTGCAGGCCAACTCCATTTGTTTTTCGACGACTTGGGTCTGCGCGAAATAGTCGTCCACATCCAGGGCCGAGTGGCCAACCCTACTGAAAAATGAAGCGCCGACCATTGCCAAGCGCTCTCTGGCCTGTGGCAAGCCGATGGGTTGCCCATGCGCGATTGATTCTGCAACTGGCACCTGCCACGGGAACAAGGAAAAGGAGGCCCCGAACATCCACAGCTAGCAAGGGGCGTCACGCGCCAGGGACAGTTGCCGGCAGCTTAGCCATTACCTCACCCACAGCGTGAATGCCTTAGCAAGCTTTGCAAATAAATGCGCTGCATTTCGACATTCATCGCCCGGATGAAGACAACGGTGGACGTAGGCCTACCGTAGAATGCAACTGGCTACCAGTTCACCAAATCGCAGTAATGTATTTAGGCGGCAGAGCACGATGGGCAGGCTGGCACAGCGAGTGTCGGCCCACCGGTTTCTATCCCGCTGTCCGCCGCGGGAAAGGACTCTAGCCGCGCGTAAACGTTACTTTTCCATTGGGTTGCAGGACAGCGCGCGTGGCGTATTTATAGGCGAGGTTGGCTAAGTGCGGGGCTAACACGGCATGATGGCCGACTTCTACAGGGGCATTCGGTTGGCGTCGGCTGTGGATGCACTCAAGGAAGTTCTCGACGTGAGGCTCGCTGGGCAGGCTGCCCTGTTTTTGCTGCGACGCCGCCACCGGTTTTCCACCACGCCCCGGATCGGGGTAAACCCGGTAGCCGTCGTTATCAAGTTCCAGGGTTGCCTTATTGCCTTGAAGAATGATTCGCCAACCATCCTGGAAGCTATTGGTGTAGGCCAGTGTCCAGGTGGCCAGGAACTTGGGATATTCGAAAACCGCGCAGAAGGTGTCGGGCGTTTCGCTGGGCTGGAGCCGATAGACCTGGCCGTAGCACACGGCCGCCCGTGGCGGCTGGCCGTCGTTGAGGAACCACTGGATCACATCCATCAAGTGCGTCCCCTGATCGGTCATGTTGCCGCCAGAAAACGCCCAGAAGTACCGCCAGTTGAGGAACGATACGTTCTTATACTCCCCGCGATCCAGTGGTTGTGGCCCAGCAGGACCGCAGAATTGTTGCCAGTTCAGTCGCCCCTTCAGCTGGCGATTCTTGGTTAGCGGCGCCATGTTCCAGAACCATTGCGCCCGTGCCATGTTAACTTCGCCTAGCGTCCCTTCCTTCACAATCTGCAACGCTTCCAGTACGAGGGGTGCGCTACGCCGCTGCATGCCGACCTGGACGATTTGCTTGCTCTGCCGCGTCGCTGATACCATCTCCAGGCCCTGCTCGATGCTCCACGACATGGGCTTTTCCAGATAAACATCTTTGCCCGCTGCCAGGGCGTCGAGAAGTTGCCGATGATGCCAGTGATCGGGGGTGGCGATAATCACCGCCTGGATGTCGCGGTTGGCAAGCAGCTCGCGGTAATCCTCGTAATTCTTGGCCCGTGGCCCCGCGATTTGCATGCCCTGCACCAAATTCGCCTCATATACATCGCACACGCCAGCAAACTCGACGGGGCAGGTCTTGGCTTTCAGGAAGATGCTCATCAAGCCGCGACCCCGTCCGCCAGACCCGATGATTCCCATTACCACCCGTTGATTAGCTCCCAGGACACGGCTATACGAATAGGCCGTCAGACCCAGAGCCGCACCTCCTGCCTGTCTGAGAAAACGCCGCCGACTCATCTCTCCCTTGCGCATGACTCGTCCTCCGATTGTAGATGGGCTTTTCCTTTTGCCGCTCCGCTCGCACAGCCTCGCCCGGCAAATTGGCCGGCGCAGCCACCGATTATAATGCGCCCTGCCTTGCGCTGGGGCAAGCAATTAGCCTGACCAGGAATTTCTGATGCGGCCATAAGCGTGCCACTCTCGAGTCGGCTTTGCCAGATTTGACATTTTTGCAAATTTTGTGGCGTATGCTATATACAGCGTAGGGGTCAGCGCCACAGTGCCGAGCTCGTACATGCTAGGAAAGACCGCTCGCCTGACCGATGACATCAGAACTGCTGCGCAAACGGGTAATCGCTGGCGCTGTGGAAATAGCCCGACGGAGCATCTCGGCGCATACATGTGCTTCTGGATAACGCAGCTCACTTGCGTCAATGGAGGCCTCTGTGAATAGCTCTGCCGACAAATTCTGCGTGCTGCTGGTAGATGACGACCCGCTAGTCCTGGGCACGATGAGCACCATGCTCGCAAGTGAATACGAAGTGTTAGCGGCTGGCAGTGCCACCGAGGCGATGCAGTGGCTCGGGGAGCGCGAAGTTCACATTCTCATCAGCGACCTCAAAATGCCGGGCCAGTCTGGACTCGAGTTACTGGAATGGGCCAGGAGCCATTCCCCGAAGACCGTCCGCATCCTGGTGAGTGGGTACGCGGAGCTGGAAGATGTGTTGGACGCGATCAATCGGTGCCAAGTGTTTCGCTATTTGCTCAAGCCCTGGCAACCGGAGGAGTTGCGGCAGGCGGTACGGGACGCAGCACGTGTCGTCGCTCTGGAGCGCAGCCACGAAGAACTCTTACAACAAAACCACCAGTTGATCGCCGCCCTTGAGAAACGGGTGCGCGAACGCACCGAGGAGTTGGAACGGGCCAATCGGCTGCTGGAAGCGGCCAATCGCCAACTGCAGCAGACCAACGCCATGCTCGAAAAGCTCGCCCTCACCGACGAGTTGACCGGCTTGCCCAACCGCCGCGCCATGGAGCAAATCCTCCATGCCGAATTGCGCCGCCGGACACGCTATCCCAGTCCTTTGGCCGTCGGCATACTAGATGTTGATCACTTCCGCGAGATCAACAGCCGCTACCTCCATACCGGCGGGGATCAAGTTTTGGTCGCCCTAGCGCGTACCCTGACGGCATGTATGCGCGGGACTGACACAGCAGGACGCTGGGGTGGCGAGGAATTCCTCATTATTGCTCCTATCACCGAGGCCCATGGTGCCTTCGTTCTGGCAGAACGGATCCGCCAGGTTCTCCAGAATACTCCGGTTCACTATGACGGCCAGGAAATCCGTTTTACTGTCAGCCTTGGCTTCGCAGCTGTCAGCCACGAGATGATCGTCTCTTCGGAAACCCTGATCTACCAGGCTGCTGCCGCTCTGCAGCAGGCCAAGTCGCGCGGCCGAAACTGCAGCGTGGTTACCCCTATCGCCTGCGAAAGCCAGGCTCGTCTCGTGGCCTCCGCCTCGTAAGCACGAACAGTTCGCCACTTGGCGGGGCAACGCCCGCAGGTTCCTATTGATCAGTCAGTTCTTTTAGCTATCATTCCCCGACCACCGGGAGACTGCTGGGAGAATCGCGCCAGCATATGCTGAACATTACTTTTACCCTTGCAGCTTCTAATCCCGTCCTGAGCTGCCCGAACTGGCGCGCTGCAAAACGACACAAGGGCGGTAGGCAGCAACCACGCACCGGAACCTGGCTACTGTTCTGCTTTTTGCTGCTCGGTGGCCTTAACCTCTTGCCACCGTGTCTCTCGTCCGTGCTCTTCCTGCGTGCCCAAACGCCAAGAACGGTTCCTGCGGCTAGTAAAAGTGCCGAGCCGCTGGCTTATGCCATTGCGGCTGACCTACCCCAATATGACCTCGATGTGCTCCTCGATATACCCAGCCGCCTTGTGCATGTGCGCCAGCGCGTCACCTTTACTAACCGCCATCAGCGGCCCGCTTCCGACTTGGTCTTTAACGTTTACCCACGCTACAAAGCCGAAGGACATGAACTGACCCTGCTCGCCAAGACTCTTGAACTCCTTCGCACACCCTACAAGGAAGCACTCGATTCCCAAGGCCGGAGACTTACAGTTCACCGTGTCTGGCTGGCTAACCAACAGGTGGAGTTTCATTGGCGCGAGGACTTGCCTACCGCTTTAGTGGTACCCCTGCCTTTTTCCGTCACCCAGGGGGCGTCGGTTACCGTCACACTCGACTACACTTTGGAGCTCCCCGAACTCCAGGGACGCTGGGGACATTATCATGGCGTCACTATGCTGACCAACTGGTATCCCGTCTTGGCTTATTACGATGAGGCGGGCTGGCACCCCGTTCCCTTTGTTCCCTGGCACCAGCCCTTCTATCAAGAAGCCGGCGCTTACCATGTGCGAGTAACCCTTCCGGCCGACCAGGAGATTGCTAGTACCGGCACTATCGTCTCTCAGGAAGCCGCACCGGCCGGGTTTAAACGTGTTACCATCGCCTGCCCGGCCGCCCGTGATTTCTGTCTCGTTTGCAGCCACCGTTTCCGCGAACATAGTGCTAGTGTCGAGGGGATTCGTGTCCGGGTCCTGGCATTCCCCGAACACGAAGCCATGGCCCGCAAAGCTCTGCAATTTGCTTGCGAAGCCATTCCGCTTTATATTCGTTGGTTCGGCCCCTATCCTTATGATGAATTTGATATTGTGGAGTCGTATTTTCCCTGGAATGGCAATGAAAACGCCGGAATTATTCAGATCGATCACCGCGTCTTCGCAATTCCACGCTTAGCGGAACGCTACTTAGACCACTTGATTAGTCACGAGACCTTGCATCAGTGGTGGTACAATGTCGTCGGAACCAACGGTTATGCCGAAACCTGGATGGACGAAGGTTTAGTTAGTTATTTCACCGCTAAGAGGATGTCTCTAAAATACGGCAAGAATTTTGCCTTGCTCGAGTTGCCCTCCTGGGCGCAGGCATGGGCGCCTAACGTGCATTACAATGACTATCGCCTCAGCGGGCTTTATGGCACGCTCGCTCGTGGTGAACAGACGGCCATTGTCCAGCCTCTTCCTAAATTCGGGCATGTCGTTACCCTATTCAGCATGACTTATGATGGCGGTGGCAAAATTTTCGGCATGATTGAAGACCGACTGGGAGAACTC
>BEIM01000151.1 GCA_002898995.1 bacterium HR36 | reverse complement strand
TGAGTATGGTCTACGGAACAAGAGGGAGATTTGGAGGGCGGCGAGCCAGCTGCGTAAATACAGAGCTCTCGCTCGGAGACTTTTCACGGCTGTGGGTGATATGCGCAGTCCATCAGCGGGGAAAAGATCAGTTCCCCTTGTTGGATAGAACAGCGATCCTAGCGCAGTCGGGCTTACCCTACCACTGTGCTGCGAAACAGAGAATTTCGATGGGGCGCTTTACGTCGCAGCCCCTCCAGTTGGTGCAGGGGCTTGGCGCAGGTGCGGCGGTAACTGTTGTCGAAGCCAGTCCAGAGGATAAAGCGGGCTGAGTTTCTTGATTTTTTGCAGAATTGCCTCTGCTTCTTGCGGTTCCTTGCATTGTAGGAGCTTCGCGCGTAGTTTGCGGATTTTCCAGCGGCGATGCCGTCGCCGTTTCAATTCATTCTTTCGCTCTATATACGCCATCGCCTTTACTCCGGTTCACCTCGCAATGAGTTTGGGCTTAAGCATACTTCAAAGGCTTTGGGCCTTTACATAATACGCACGTAGGCTGACTACGGAAACCTCGCTAGGTGGAATGCCACGCAACGCAACGGCTATCCAGAGGTTGGGGCTGTGGGCGCACGGGATCGGTGTGCGTTTTCGTGGCCCTCACCACGATTCAAAATCCGCCAAGTCACGGCGAGGCTTTTTCTGTTCAGGTTCATCTTCTTCCCAGAACTCCTCCTCGTCCAATGAGCTGCGCGACAAACCAGCCCGTTCTAGCAATGATTGGGAGAAGATCTCTTCTTCTTCAAACTCTTCGAGAGCCCGGCGGCCGGCGGCGATTTCGTAGTGGATGCGAAACTTCCGCTTGGCGATTTCCAGCTCATCTCCCGGCCGAAGTAACTTCTGTCCGATGATCCGCTGCCCATTCACCTTTGTCCCGTTGGTGCTGTTTAGGTCTTTGACGAACCAGTAACCGTCCTTATAGGTAAGCTCGGCATGCATCGCGGAAACATTGGGATACTTCAGACAAATATCACAAGAATCGCGGCGGCCGATCACCAGCCGCTCGCGTACTAGCGGTATTTCATCTCCGCCACCTAAAGGGACGAGCTTCCCACGCACCGTTGCTGCCATGGGTAGAACCCTCCTGACCGACAAAGCAGAAATAGATGACCGCCTATTTAGTTTATTCCATCCTCGCCCCCGGAAGCAATATGCTTCGTAAAATGGTGAGCAGGATCTATGTGTGTCGCCTGGCCTGGGATACAGGAAACGCCGAAACATGTTCGAGACGATTCAGAAAGCTCTGGGAAACGCGCTGCAAAAGTTGATGGGTCGCGGCCGACTCACGGAAGCCAACATCCGCGAGGGCCTGGAGGAAGTTCGCCGCGCTCTCTTGGAAGCCGATGTTAATTACCACGTCGCCCAGGCTTTCATTGGGCGCGTGGCGCAAAAGGCCATCGGCCAGCAGGTAATTCGCAGCATCAATCCCAGCCATCAGATTGTGAAAATCGTTTATGATGAGCTGGTGCAGTTGATGGGGCCTGTGGATCATCGGATTCCGTTTGCCAAGGACCGGCCGACGGTGATTATGCTCTGCGGTTTGCAGGGGAGCGGTAAGACCACCACCGCCGCCAAGCTGGCGTTGATGCTCCGCGACCAGATGCAGCGCAAACCCCTGCTCGTCGCTGCCGACTTGCAGCGCCCTGCTGCCGTCGAGCAACTGGTGCAACTGGGCGAGCAGATTCACGTCCCCGTCTATCGTGAACAGAATGGCAAGCCGATTCAGGTATGCCGCAATGCCGTGGATTATGCCCGCAAACACGGTTGCGACACAGTCATCCTCGACACCGCGGGGCGTCTGCATATTGCCGAGATGCCCATGGAGGAGTTGCGGGAAATCGATCGCACCGTCAAGCCGGATCAAGTCTATCTCGTATGTGATGCCCTGACCGGCCAGGATGCCGTTACCAGCGCCAAGGCGTTTCATGAGGCGTTGGAGCTAAACGGCGTTATCCTGACCAAGCTCGACGGCGATGCGCGAGGTGGGGCGGCGTTGTCGATCAAGGAAGTGACGCAGGTGCCGATCAAGTGGGTCGGCATGGGCGAAAAAATCGAGCCGCTCGAACCGTTTTATCCCGACCGCATGGCGCAACGGATTCTCGGGCAAGGGGACCTGATGTCGTTGGTGGAGATGGTGGCCCGCGTTCAGCAGCAGATGAATGAAGAGGAGTTGCGGAAACAACAGGAGAAATTGGCGCAGGGCGATTTTAGCCTCGAAGATTTTCGCGCCCAACTCGGGCAACTGGAGCGCCTGGGCATCCGCAAAATGGTCAGCATGTTGCCTGGAATGGAGGAGATGTTGCACGAAGTTGGCGAAGATCCGGAAGTAGCACTGCGGCGGATCCGCGGCATGATAGATTCGATGACGCCGGACGAACGCCGCAAACCCGAAATCATTGACCTCAGTCGCCGCCGCCGGATTGCCGCCGGCTCGGGCACGGAGCCGCACGAAGTCAAAAAGTTCCTCGAGCAGTTCGAGTTCATGCGCGGTGTCGTGCGGCAAATTAGCAAGATGAGCCTGTGGGACCGCATCAAGATGCTGATGGGGCTGACTAATGTCGCGGCGCTGAATCCGCAGGAGTTGCCCAAACCCAAAATCGGCACAGGGCATCGCAAATCGCCTCGGGAACGCGCCAAGGAACGCAAGAAAAAACGCCGCCGCCGCGGTTAGAACACTTGGCACTGGCGCATGGCGGAATGGGCCCGGGGACATTGGCGTTTTTTCTAGAGCAGCTCTGCGTGACGGGGTGCTACGCGGCCAGTCTGTGCATTCGGAGTGGCTAGGGCAAACGAGCGCTCGTTTTCTTTAAGGGTGCGAACGCGCCCCAGAACTCGCGGTTGCGAGTGCGCAGCTCGTTCCATGGCGGCCTGACGGAGAGCGCTCTGTTTACGGCGGGCTTAGGCTCAGCCTTCGGTGTCCAGCGTAATAACGTTCCGAACTCGATCCACGACGCGCTGACACCTGGCGCTCGGTTTCCGAGGAACCGATACTCGCCGTTCCTAAACCGCACAAGCTGGGGAGCTAGGATTCGAACCTAGACAAGCAGATCCAGAGTCTGCTGTGCTACCGTTACACCACTCCCCAGAAGCGCCCGTGATTGTTAGTTGTGCGGTCGGACGTTATAGATGCCGCATTAGGCGGACAAGGTCTCCTTCTCTGCAAGCACAGTATAATTGCCGATGTTCGCTGTAGCAGCATGCCCTTGGCACCGAGGGCGGCACCTTAGAAGCGGGGGCAGTGTTTTCGCCGCTCGTTTCGCCCCGCCACAGAATACACTCAGGCAGCAAAAATAGGCAGGGACAATGGCAAATTGCGTTCGCGGAGGCTAAGGCCGGCTTGCGTCTCCCAGAGGCGAGCCGGGTCTTCTGCTGCCGAAGGTCTCATATCCGTGCCAGAGGCTGAAACTTGACCTGTTGCGGAGCGTTCCAGCCCTATGTCGGCTCTAAGACAATAGAAGATTACGCAGGCCATTTTGCGTTGTCCAGACCTTAGAGCGGCGGTCGGTCTCTTAGCGGGGCGAAGAGCAAACCGGTACCGATTGGAGCTTTCGATCAGCGGAACGGGTGATCAAATTGAGTTGGAGTGGCAACCCGCGGCTGAGCGGTCCTGGCTGTTAGGCTTGGCATCGCATAAGGGCGCGAACCAGCTGGCAAGCAGCAATAGCAAAGCGCCCGTGAGCAATGCCGTGTCAGCAAGATTGAAAACAGCGGTGAATGGGACGTATTCCTTGGAACCGAGGGGCAGGAACAACTGGAGAAAGTCGCGCACCCCACCGAACCGGAAGCGGTCATGTAAATTACCTGCTGCTCCGCCGAAGATACAACCGAGCGCTGCCGAAAGACAAGCGCTGTGGCGCACCGTTGGCCGAGTGTGCAACCCTGCCAGCACCACGATGACAGCAGCACTTACCCCGCCAAACACGTAGTTAGCTGTTGGCCCCCAATGATTGCCCAGTGCCAGAAACGCCCCGCGGTTCACCTCGGGCAAATGGTAGAGCCGAACACTACCTGCGAGCCAAGCGCGGCTCTCACCAACGGCCAGGGCGCTGGTGACCCAGGCCTTCGTGCCTAGGTCGAGAATCGCTACACCCAACCCAATCATCCAGAAAAGCCAGCACCAGTTTCGGCTGGCCTTCATGACTCCGATTCCATTTGGCGAGCGCAATTGATACAGTAGCGCGTATAGGGAAGCAGCTCCAGGCGTTCCTTGGCGATCGGCTCCCCGCATTGCTCGCACTGGCCGTAGGTGCCCTGATTAATCCGCGACAAAGCTTCCTCAATTTCCCAGAGGGCCTCGCGCTCGTTCTGGAGCAACTCCAGGGAGACTTCCTGGCTGTAATAATCGAAGCCCACATCGCCGAGATGGCTGGGCGAAGCGGAAACGCCGCCGGCGTCGGGCGTGAACGCTTCTTCGGCGAGGTTATCCACTTTCTGCATGAGGCGCTGGCGTAGGTCCAGGAGCAGTTTCTTGAAGAACTCCAGGTCCTGGGGCTTGAGGCCAGACGACTTTCGGCCTTCGGGTTTCCGGGCGGGCTCTTTACCGTGATCTTTTTTCATCGTAGCACCAGCCTTTGCTCGCTAGTGGCTAGGGCAGCGGGCCTCGGCCCGCCGTGGCAGAGATGGGCAACAGAAACCGGCGTCCAATTGAAGGTACGCTGGCAGTCCGGCAAAGTCAAGGCACTGTGCAACGTTAATCGGACTTTGGCTAAGCAAACTTGGGTTTTTTGGCCGATCCAACAGCTAGCCGCCTGGTTCAACGAAACGGTGAGCGTCAACCCGTTGTATGGTTCGGAGAGTGGGGATTAGCCCACCGTGCGTGGAGCCGCACGTGTCAAGCGGCGCACCAAGACCCAGCCGATCAGCAAAACAATGGCGATAAGTGGTAGCCACGGCAACAGTACGGCCGTGAGGATCAGAACCGCTTCGCCCAAGCGAACTAGTGACTCGCACGATACGTGCAAAGCCCGCACCAGCGCGTGACCAGGTCTGGGGCGGTTTCTGGCACGTAGCAGGTGCGCTCGGAAACGGTTACGGTGACGGTGCTGTAATCCACGAGGTTGCTCAGACGACGCAATTGCCCTGTGAACCGCTCTATATCAGCCCGCACGCGATTGAGTTCTTTCTCGACCGCTAAGATGTCGGCGAGTTGCCCCCACGGCGCTATCGAGCAATTGCAACAATCGTTTTTCCTCTGCCTGGGCTACCTTGCAGCGCGCTTCCAGGTCGTAATAAGCCTCGGTTACTTCCTGGGATTCGAGCAAGGTGCGTTGCGGTTCCCCAAGTTTCATTAGTTCGCGGAGGAAATCATGCAACGCATGAGCGGGTATGCGTATGCGCCAGGTTCCCTGACGCGAAGCGTGTATAGCCCCTATTTTTTCAGCGCTGGCAACGTAGCCTTCATAGTGCTTTAGCAACCCTTCCAGCTCTTGGGTGAAACTGTCGAGATTGTCAACGGTCAGGTGCACGGAAGCCTGGTAAATGATTTTCGGCTGGGCTGCGCCCTGAATCGGCTTGGCGGGAACGCCGAGTTCTGGTTTGTCCTATAGGGGTATGCCCGAAGACTCCAGCTTGTCCGAGCCTGCGGGTTGGCGCGACTCGGCCATATTGAGAGCTGCTTTATTGGGGGATTTGTGGGCGTCAAACCTTTGTGCGGAGCCGCCGCAGCCAGTCGCGAGCAATGCAAGCAAACTGCTCACTAGCCAGCGACTTTTCCAGCCACCTCCACATGCTGGCCAACTTTTCATAGGGCTTTCCTCGCTCGGGACGGGTGGTTACGCGGATTCGGAGCGTTGGATTGATAGCGACGCTTGCTCTCCTCGCACACACGGCGGGCTGTTGCCCGCTGCTTCAGCCTCGTGAGAACGGATGGCCGATTTCGCCGCCATGTTTCAGCGTTCAGCCTCTGGAGGACGCCTGCTTGCCTCGCTAGTCGGAGCATCCTTCCCGGGCGCTAAATAAGATGCTCGCAAGCCCTGCTTTATTTCCGGTCAGAGAGGTGCCGCCCGCCACGGCGGGAGGATTCACCTTGCCTGTTTGCGGCGTGGAATTATGGTGGTGTCAGACGGAGGGCAATTATGGCTGCATTTCATCAACATGTGGCTTTCTCGGCATTCACAGGGGCGGCATACGGCGCGACGTTGTATTCGACCGGATGTGTGGAGCTGCCGGCGGCCGTGCTCGCGGGTGCTGCATGTACCTTCGCAGGAATGCTGCCCGACCTCGATTCGGATTCTGGAAAACCGGTGCGCGAGCTGTTCAACCTGCTGGGCACGGTCGGGGCACTGCTGGCCTTGCATCGGTGGCGACGGCACAGCGGTTTACCGCCAGAAACAGGCCTACTCCTAGCAGCCGCTGTCTATTTGGTCTTGCGCTACGGGGCGGCTACGGTCTTCCGCTGGTTGACGATGCATCGCGGCATGTTTCACAGTCTGCCCGCAGCTGGCATTGCTGGCGCCGTCGCGTTTCTGCTGTATGATCCGCTCAACGCTACCGCGCGTTGGTCCCTAGCCGTTGCTGTCAGCCTGGGGTATTTGTCGCATCTCGTTCTGGATGCCATCTGGCAACTGCGCTCGGTGGACGGATTTCGGGCCTTATTACACGGCGGGCCACTCAAGTTGTTCGGAGCATCACGGCTGGCTATTGCAGCGTGTTGGGCCCTGCTGGTCTTTTTGGCGTACTGCATCGCGCTCGAGCAGAACTGGCTGGCCCCCCTCGAACCCTACACACCGCGTTGGCTTTCGGCGCACGACTCGTGGCGCCACCCCTTGCCAGAACTCACTCGCTGATGTGCTATCCAGCCTGGCTGCGTTATTGGGCTCGCTTCCTTCAAGAAGCGCGAACGTTTGCCATCTTGATTTGCCAATGCCGTCTTTGGGGCATAACATGGCCGATAAGCGCGCGGCGAACTGTTGGCGCGGGCGCTTCACCAACGGATCGCCGCCACAGGCAATATTTCGAAAGCCAGCACGGGAGGAACCACCATGCGCAGCGTCCTGCTCACGACCGCTTCGGCCGCTTTGGTGCTTATGATCGGCTTGGTTTACGCACAACAAGCTGCACCTGCGGCAAAAGCCATGGCGCTTTTTAATGGCAAAGACTTCGCGGGCTGGAAGAAATTCGTGGATCCCAAAGCGAAAGCTGATCCCGACAAAATCTTCACCATCCGCGACGGCATCATCATTGTGGATGGTAGCGTGAACGGCTACCTGATCACCGAGAAAGAATACGGCGACTATGTGCTGACACTGGAATGGCGTTGGGGCGAGAAGGTTTATCGGGGGCGAAACAGCGGGGTGTTTGTGCATGTAAGCGGCCCGGACCAGATCTGGCCCAAAGGTGTCGAGGCCCAACTCATGGCAGGACACGCCGGCGATTTCTGGCTGGTCGGCAATTTCAAGCTGAAAGTGGATAGCAAGCGGCAAGATCCGAAAATCGCGCGGCACTATTTCCGCCTCAAGGACGATGTGGAAAAACCCCTTGGCGAATGGAACCGCTATGAGATTACTTGCGACGGCCCGACGATCCGCCTGGTGATTAACGGCCAGCTGGTCAACGAAGGTACCGACGCCGAGGCTACTAAAGGCAAGATTCTTCTCCAATCCGAAGGCGCGGAGATTCACTTTCGGAACATTTTTCTGACGCCGCTCAAGTAAGCGCTGGCACCAAGCGAATCCGCAATAAGCTGGCGGCGGTTGCGGCGCTTGTGCTCACTGCACGCCGAGGGATCATCATGCAATTATGCAAATGGCGCCAGCCAGATGGCACGACGCGCGTCGGTCTCGTGCATCAGGGGCGCGTGAGTGTGCTCGAGTTGGAAGATTTAGCGCACGGCCCAGCTTTGAGTACGCTACTGCATGCATATAATCCCGCGCAACTG
>BEIM01000150.1 GCA_002898995.1 bacterium HR36 | reverse complement strand
TGCGGCAAATGCTTGAGCGGTTGCACCGCGGCCCGTTGGTGCCAGAGCGAGATTGGCTCCCGTTCCGTCCCTTCGCTCCGCGACCAGGCCGCCTGGGAGTCGTGATTGAGCCATTGCATCCTGCGCTGCGTGAGCAACTCAGTGTGCCTGATGGACAGGGCGTACTGGTGCGGGAGGTAGTACCGGATTCACCAGCAGCCAAAGTGGGGATTAAGCCGCACGATATTCTGTTGGAAATCGCAGGCAAGCCGGTACCTGCCGAGCCTAACGCTTTTGTTCGGATGGTTGCCGAATTGCCGGCGGGCAAAGCCGGTCAAGTGGTGGTGCTTCGCAAGGGTAAGAAAGAGACCCTTGGCGAGTTGGAATTACCAGAGCTACCACGTCGGTCCCTCGTACCCGACTTGCGTTTACCGCCGGGGAAGCTACCACCGGGCGGCATCTGGTTGCATGTCGAGCGTAGTGCCGATGGCAGCTTCATTGTTCAATACCGTGAATCGGGCCAGACTATCCGCATTGAGGGCCACGAAGCTCAAGGCAAGGCCCAGGTCAGTCAGATCGAAATCACCGAGGGCCGCGAAACCAGGACCTACAAGTCCCTAGATGACGTGCCCGCTCAGTTGCGTGAGAAGGTCAGCAAACTACTTGACTCCGCGCTCAAGGGCCAATTCTTTGTTCCCGAGCGCTCGCCCAAACGCTTTGATTGATCCCACCATCCGCTAGTATCGGAGCTCGCCATAAGCTTGCCGGCGCGAGCAGAGCCACCGGGCCACGCTGCTCGCATAAACGCCTAGCATTGGCGGAGGACACTACGCCTGTTTCGACTGGGGCAAATTGGGGCATTGTGTCCCAACAAATAAACGCCTGGAACCGGCTGGAAGGGCACTTTGTGGAGTGCACGGCCTGTCCTGGTGTCAGGCAAAAATCTCCTCGAGCACGCGGCCCGTGGCGATTTGCAAGGGGCGATTAAGTGGATCGTAAACCTCGGCATGCGGGTCCAGGCCCAGTGCGGCGAACATCGTGGCCGCTAGGTCGTCGGGTTTGACGGGGTTAGCGCTGGGCCAGGCCCCGTACCGATCCGAAGTGCCGTAAACGAAGCCCCGTTTCACGCCACCGCCAGCTAGGATTACGGAATAACATTGCGGCCAGTGGTCGCGGCCGGCATTATTGTTAATGCGCGGCGTACGGCCAAATTCTCCCGCCCACACCACCAGCGTTTTCTCCAGCAAGCCGCGGCTTTCCAGGTCTTCGATCAAAGTCGGCAGCGTTTGGTCGGTAATGGGTAGCAGGTAATTCTTCAAGATTGGATACATCGGGTGGCCGTTGAAACCATGCGTATCCCAGCCGCCAGTATTGCCCTGCCCACCGATGCTGGCCGCGAAGTACACGTTGACGAAGCGTACTCCTGCCTCCACCAGCCGACGCGCGAGCAAACAGCTCTGCCCGTAGGTAGTGCGACCGTAGCGGTCGCGCACTGCCGTTGGCTCCTTCGACAAGTCAAACGCTTCCCGAATCTTTGGCGACGTCAAGAGAGCAACCGCCCTCTGGTAATACTCATCCAAACCCTTAGCAGTCGCTGAGTAATCTAGCAGCCGACGTTGCTGATCAATCAGCTGCAATACCTGGCGGCGGTCTTCGAGTCGAGCCAACGTCAGCCCCGCAGGCAACGTGAGTTCTGGTAATCGGAAGTTCGGACTGTTTGGATCCTGGCCAATGAAGAAAGGATCGTGCTTGCGGCCGAGAAAACTGCCATGTTGTCCAGGGGTTACCGAACCGTCGGCAATTACATGGGGAAAGGCAACAAATGTCGGGACGCCCGGCTTCGGCGGCAGGAAATAATCCACGACTGACCCGTAGGCAGGGAATAAATCGAGCGAATCGCGTAAACGTTGATCGTCTGTGGGCGGCGCGTGTCCTGTGAGGCTGTAGTACCCTGCCGAGTTGTGATTCTTCATGGTGTGCGTCATGGTGCGGATAACGCATAGCCGATCTGCTAACTTTCCCAGTCGCGGAATCTGATCACTGAAAAACACGCCTGGGACTGAAGTCGGCACAGCGCGAAACTCGCCGCGCACTTCTGCGGGGGCATTGGGCTTCGGATCCACCGTGTCGAGGTGACTGGGCCCACCCCACTGATGCAAGAAGATCACCGCTTCCGCTCGAGCCCGACGCTGCCGAGCGTGTAACGATTCGCAGCGCAGCCAACCCGGCAGCGTCAAGCCTAGGACGCTTAAGCCCCCCACCTGCAACAATTGGCGTCGGCTCCATTGGCCTCGCAGAAAGTCTTGGCAAGCAAAACTCTTGTTGGGCATGGCTTGCTTCTCGGCGGGAAGTTGGTTTCGGCTGGATACTTGAGGTCGAGCAGAAGCTGGGTCGGCCGCTTGGTCAGTACCGTTCCTCCCAGCGCCGCGGCACTGACCAGCTCTCGAAACTAGTTTATCGGCAACAGACCATCCAGGCCAGTGCTTAGCTTGCCTACCCGCTACCGCGGCGAGCGAAACCCACGTCAGGAAGTTGGCAGTTTCCAGCCGTTGCGGGGTTCACGGAACAGATAGGCGTTCGCTTCACCGTCTTCATGCACGAAGGTTTTCTTGATTGGGTCATATCCGCGGTAGCACCGTTCGTTTGCAGCATCCCAATAGATTTTGCGGCCCACGCGATAGCTGATGTTGGCCAGGTGACAAGTCACGGTAGCGTGATGCATCGCCTCGATTGGCGAATTCGGCACGGTGGAGCGATTGCGGATGCAGTGCAGGAAGTTCTGCACGTGAGCGAAATGTTGCTCAGAACCGCCATACTTTTCCTGACGGCCATCTTTCCAGGTGACCACCCAGCCGCTACGGTCCAGCGTTAGCGTTCCCGCGGTGCCCACGAATTCCATGCCGTGATTGCGTCCGCCGAATCCCCCGTGCAATCTTCCTTGCCGCACCGTGTAAATGTGGATGAATGTCGGATATTCGTAAGTGACATCCAGAGTGTCGGGCGTTTCGCTGATGTCTTTCATCTCGTATTTGCCGCCGCAGGCATGGACTGCTAATGGCGATTTTACCTTCATTGCCCACAGAACAACATCGTTCAGATGCACGCCCCAATCAGGACACAAGCCGTTGCCGTAATCCCAGAACCACCGGAAGTGCCGATGGAACCGGGCGCGATTAAAGGGCCGTTTCGGAGCAGGCCCCAGCCACAAATCGTAATTGACGCCAGGCGGCGGATTTGGCTCATCGGGTGGCGTACCGCAACCATTTGGTGGAAAATTGTTGGTGATCCAGGTGCGGCACAGGTAAACGTGTCCCAGCTTGCCAGATTGAACAAACGCCACCGCCTCCTGAAAGTGCTGACCGCTGCGTTGCTGAGTGCCGATCTGACAAATGCGCTTCTGCTGCTGCACCGCGCGCACCATTGCCCGGCCCTCGACAACATTGTGGGACAGGGGTTTTTCACAGTAAATATCCACCCCCTGACCGCTGCGCCCGCTGTAACAGGCGTGAATCAAAGCGTAAGCGTGATGATGGTCAGGTGTGGCGATGATGACCGCATCCAAATCCTTGCGCTCATCCAACATCTTGCGGTAATCTTCATATACCTGCACGCGCTCCGTTGCGCGCCCCGCTTTTCTGAGGGCATCCATCGCCCCAGCAATCTGGCTTCTGTCCACATCGCACAACGCCACACATTCAAACTCAGGCAGCCGCACAAAGTCGCGCAAATTGGCCTGGCCCATGCCACCGCAGCCGATTAACGCAAAAGTCACCCTATCCAGGGCAGCTACGGCTCGGTTGGCTTGCCCGGCTACCAGCACTGCGCTGCAGCCTGCCGACACTCCCTGCAGAAATTCACGCCGATTCATAGGACATCTCCTCCCTTTCGAGCAATTCATCCAGCAACGTATGCCCTAAACCGCTACGGTCAAGGCTCGAGGTCTGCGAACCGGGAGGTTCGCCCTGCAACATGCTATTGCTCTGGCTCTTATGCGCCTACCAGGTTCTGCTCGCGTTCCTACTTCTTGTAACGCCCAGGACGTCCTAAAATACCCAGGAAAGGACGGCGATTCCTGCCCAAGCATTCCGGGCGGGCTGTATTTCCCCTGGACATTGGAGACGGCAAACCCATGCGTGTTACCATATTGGAACCGAGAACTGCTGACCGTAAAGGTGAACTCGCCGACATCAGCTATTACCGTTCGCTGCCACAGCAGGAGTTGGTCGAGCGTTGTTGGCAGGCAAAGCGGCAACTCGGCGAACAACTCCTTATTTTGGGCCACCATTACCAACAGGACGAAGTGATCCAATTTGCCGACCTGCGGGGGGACAGCTACAAACTTTCGAGCGAGGCTGCCAAACACGCCGAATGTCGGTATATCGTGTTCTGCGGCGTTCACTTCATGGCTGAAACGGCGGACATCCTGACCCCGCCTGAAGTCGTGGTTATCCTGCCTGACCTGACCGCGGGTTGCAGCATGGCCGATATGGCCGACTTAGATTCTGTTGAATCTGCCTGGGAGCAACTCGGCGAAGTGGTAGATACCTCTGACATCATGCCGGTCACTTACATCAACTCTACCGCCGATTTGAAAGCTTTCTGCGGCGAGCTAGGGGGTTTGGTCTGCACCTCGAGTAATGCTCGGGCAGCGCTCGAATGGGCTTTCGCTCGTCGGAGTAAAGTCCTGTTCTTCCCAGACCAGCACCTCGGCCGCAATACCGCGCGCCGCATGGGGATTCCCCTGGACGCCATGTGTGTCTGGGACCCCGAATTGCCTTTGGGAGGCAATAACGCCGACACCCTGCGCCGTTGCCAACTCATCCTTTGGAAAGGTCACTGCAGCGTGCACCAAATGTTTAAGCCCCAGCACGTGGCCTGGTTTCGCCAGCATTATCCCGATATCAAAATATTGGTTCACCCCGAATGCATGATGGAAGTCGTGGACCAGGCGGACTTAGTCGGTTCGACAGAGTTTATCATCAAGACCATTCGCCAGGCACCGCCAGGATCGCGCTGGGCTATTGGTACGGAGCTGCACCTGGTCAACCGTTTGAAAAACGAACACCCCGACAAGGAGATCCATTTCCTGTCCACGATGGTCTGCATGTGTGCCACCATGTATCGCATAGATTTACCTCATTTATGTTGGGCGCTGGAAAATTTAGTTGCTGGGAGGGTGGTCAACGAGATCAAGGTGCCTGAACCCACGCGCACTTGGGCACGCATCGCATTGGAACGTATGCTGCAGGTACACTAGATAAGCGATGAAAGGATCCTTATGGCAACACAACGGTTACCTGTCGTTCCGCTGCACGCTTTGCCTCCCGGCCAATTGGTAGATTGTTTTGCCCTTTTGGCTGAAAAAATTCGTCAGGCAACGCGCGATGGCAAGATTTATTATGCCTGTCGCTTCCGCGACAAGCTACGCAGTGTGAGTTGCTTAGTTTGGTCGGATGGCCCTTGGTTTGAAGCCTGCGAACGCACCTGGAAAGAAGGGGAATGTTACAAGTTGCGCGTAATCTATAGCGAACACGATCGCTATGGGCCGCAAATCGAATTACATAACATTCGTCCAGTCACCGACAACGACCGTGCCGATGGTTTCGACCTAGCTCAGCTTGTCGAGTCCTCGCGCTTTCCTGTAGAACAGTTACGGCAAGAGCTACTCCGCTGGGTCGAAACGGAAATCAGCGATCCTTGGCGGAAGCTGGTACTCGCGTTATTGACCGCTCATCAGGATAAACTGGAACGGCTACCTGCTTCCGAAAAACAATACTATCCTTTCGTCGGTGGTTGGCTAGAGCACACCCTATCTGTGTGCCGGTTGGTGACTTGGCTGGTTAATTACTACCGTGAATATTATTCCGACCTTCAACCCCCTATCAACCGCGACTTAGTCTTGACAGTAGCTGCGATACATGAAATTGGCCGGGTAGCAGAATTCGGCGATGAATTGGCCCAACCTCAGCCAACCGTGGCTGGCCGTTTGTTAGGTCATTTGCAACTGGCCCGGGATCTGGTTCACCAGGCCGCTAATCAAGTGCCCGAGCTGAGCGCGGAACAAATCCTTCTGCTTGATCATCTCCTCCTCTCCTATCTGACCCTGCCGGAATGGGGTTCGCAACGGTTACCAATGATCCCCGAGGCTCTCATCTTGCATCATGCCGACGACTTAGACGCGAAGATGGAGATGTATTGTCGCTGTCTTCGCCGCGACACTACACCCGGTCCGTTCACGGCTCGGGATCCCATACTCGGCCGGCCGCTTCTCAAACAACGTTCCTGCTAGTGAACTTCTTAGAGGTAGGCCCTGCATGATGAGCGAACTGGACCTAATCAACTGGCTCCGCAAGCGCCTGGGTGGAGTTAACGAGCAAATACTCGTTGGTCTGGGCGATGACGCGGCGGTAATCAAATGGGCATCCGATCGAAAGCTCGTTATTACTACCGACATGATGTTGGAGGGCACGTGTTTCCTGGCAGAGCACGGAATGAGGCGTATTGGGAGAAAGGCGCTGGCGATCAATCTCAGTGACCTGGCAGCAATGGCGGCCGAGCCAATTGCCGCCGTGGTAAGTCTGGCGCTGCCGCGCTCTTTAGATCTCCCCGCGGTGCAGGAGCTTTACGAAGGCATGTTGGCGTTAGCAGAGGAATTTGCCATGGCGATTATCGGTGGAGATACGAATAGCTGGAGCGGGCCATTGGCTATCAACGTGGCGGCTATCGGTCGCGCTGGGCCATACCCTGTCGTAAGGCGTAAAGGAGCACAACCTGGCGATTGGCTTTTTGTTACCGGGCCCTTAGGAGGAAGCATCCTGGGCAAGCATTTAGACTTTATTCCACGCGTGCGGGAAGCCCTGCGATTATCGCATATAGTTTCGCTGCGCGCCATGATTGATATTAGCGATGGGTTGGCCCGCGATTTGCATCATCTTTGTCAGGAAAGCGGCTGCGGGGCGATTATAGAGGAGGAGCACATCCCCATAAGCTCTGCAGCTTATGCGCTAAGAGATGGAGTTAGTCCGTTGGAGCACGCCTTGAGCGACGGTGAAGATTTTGAATTGCTATTCGCTGTGGCTCCTGAAGAAGGGAAGCGATTGCTTCAAACGCAGCCCTTGCAGGACTTAGATGTAATCTTATATCCTATCGGGGAGTGCATTCCCGAGGGCATCTATATCCGCTATCGAGACGGGCACTTAGCTCATTTGCCTCCACTGGGTTATACACACCGCTTTGGCAATTAAAAACAAACACCGGGGCATCCAGGCCCCGGCGGAACGGTTTTCGTGGGTTGGGGAAGCCAACACAGTGTCAGTAGCCCTGCGGTGGCGTGATGGGAGCGGGCTCACAGGAGACGCGGTTGCGCAGCCAATCACAGAAGCGCTCTAATAATCCAGGTTTGTCGCATTCCATCACAGGGACACAGACGCGCACCCGCTTGCATTGCCGCTCTATGGTGCACACCGGCACTTTTTCGCAGACCGTTACTGGTACGAGTTTCACGCATTCCTCTTCAACAGTCCGGCAAATCTGCACAGGTATTTTCCGCACATGTTCTTCTTCGACGGTGCGCACACGCTGGCACTTGACAATCCGCGTGCGTTCCTGCGGTATCATCTTGCAAACCGTATAAGGTATATAACGCACTCGTTCTTCGCATACCACGCGGCAGCGCTTGACGGGGACATAGCGCACTTGTTCTTCGGCGACCATCTTGCACACCGTATAAGGCACCTTGTGAGTTGTTTGTATTGGCACTAGCTTGCACACTTGATAGGGCACTTTCTCAACGTAGCATTGCTGGACATAGTAAGTGACAGGCACATAATCAATCACGGTGCGCGGCACCATGACCGTGCGATAGCAAACTTGGGGCGGTGCCTGGCAAGTAATGAAGCGGGTTACGGGGTGTTTATAACAAGTGTGCCCC
>BEIM01000149.1 GCA_002898995.1 bacterium HR36 | reverse complement strand
CGTAAAGCGGCGTTCAACTCCTGCAGTAAAGCGCGCGAGACCGGTACCTGCTGGCCCGTTTTCTCGTCCTTGACGGTGACTTTATCTAACTGCGGATGATTCGCTAATCGCAGATACGGCAATAGCCCATCGCGCTCATATATGTCCAGAAGAAACTTGTCGCGTTCATCCGGCGCCGCCTTTTGCAACATTTCCCACAGGCGCAGCAACCAGGCGCTAGCCCGATTATAGTTACCGACTTCCAGTTCGAAAAAAACCGCATTCCAGAACTCGGGCAGTGTAGTCGGCTGGCGCAAGACCGGCAAAATCAAAGGAGCCTGGGCTACAACTATAGTGGAAGCCGCTAGACTTACGGCAAGCACCAGAACATTTGCCCAGCAGCAGCGAGTTTCCTGTCGAAATTTATTGCGCGGTCGTATCGAGCTTACTGGCCCTGAGACGTTCATCATTGCACACATCCCCGCGATGGCGCAGTTCCAGGATGCAGCGGTTTCCGCTAATGCCCGCTACAGTGCTAGCCTGGCAAGAGCGGGCCCAGGCTCACGGCAACACCTACTAGGATCATACTTCCAATTCTGGTCGGATGAGGTCTTGGTAAGTTTCGCGGCGTCGAATCAAGCGATGCTTATCGCCATCTACGAGCACTTCGGCAACGCGACACCGACCGTTATAATTGGAACTCATGGCCATACCGTAAGCGCCGGCACTGAAAATGGCAACCAGGTCGCCCCGCTTCACTTCGGGAAACCAGCGGTCGCGTGCCAAGAAATCGCCGGACTCGCACACCGGGCCAACGATGTCCACCAGTTGGGTATGCGGGAGAGGCGTTTCGTAATCTTCGGGAGGGGCCGGCACTTCTGCGGGGGGTTCCACCGGCCAAATGCGATGAAATGCATCGTAAAGTGTCGGACGGATTAGGTCGTTCATCGCCGCGTCCTGGATGACAAAACGCTTACCGCCCGAATCTTTGACATAAAGCACCCGGCTGACGAGAATGCCTGCGTTCCCTACGATGAAGCGGCCAGGCTCGAGGATGAGCCGGCAGCGTGCTTCTTGCACCGCGGGCACGATCACGCCGGCAAATGTGTCAGCGGACAACGCTTCCTGCTTGCGGTAATGGATGCCGAAACCGCCTCCCATGTTCAAATAGCGCAGGTCATGGCCTTGGCGGCGGAGGGTCTCGATCAGGGGAACGGCCCGTTCGAGGGCGGCGCGATAGGGCTCGGTGCTGTAAATCGGCGAGCCCAGGTGCATGTGGATACCCACCAGCTCGACATGCCGATGCTTGACCAGAGCCGCGGCGATTTTTTCCACACGTTCCCAATCCAGGCCAAACTTGGTGCCGCGCTTCCCGGTGGTGGTCTTGGCATGCGTTTTGGGGTCCACGTCGGGGTTGACCCGCAATGCTATTCGTACGCTTTGATGCCGACCTGCCGTGAGTTCGCTTAGTGCCGCTAATTCGCCCTCGCTCTCCACATTGAACATCAGGATGTTTGCGTCCAACGCTTCCACCATCTCCCTATCCGTTTTGCCCACCCCTGCAAACACAATGCGCTCTGGTGCTCCGCCAGCTTGTAATGCACGAAACAGCTCGCCGCCACTGGTTACGTCAAAACCCGTGCCGTTTTCCCGCATCAGCCGACAAATCGCTAGGTTGGGATTGGTCTTGATACTGTAACAAATCAATGGTTCCACTGCCGCGAAAGCCCGCTGCAATTGGTGCAAATGATGGAGCAGCGTTTTCTTGCTGTATACAAAGAGCGGCGTGCCGTATGTCGCGGCCAATTCGGCAATGGGCACCCCTTCGCAGTACAAGGCATGTCCAGCATAGTGAAAATGATCCATGACCGTGGTTTCCCTCCCAGCCTACATGCATTTCCCAGTAAATGTATATGGCGCGGCCAAGCTCTCCACTAACCCGTACGGATTCACTGTGCGCTTCAACTTCGCGGCATCTTTGGCCTCAGTTCACACCAACCGCTTCGCTTTCCCTTTCACTGCTGCCTTGAACTGCCCCGCTGCCAGCTTGTCCAAACGGAAAATCAGCCCAGGAAACACGCCCGGCTCAAACCACGCGTCCCCCGCTCGCTCCTGCACCACCTCGTACAGTTTGCTTGCCTCCAGTTTGTATTCGACAATCCGCCAATCGCCGCTCGGCCCACCGCTGATCTCCCAGTACCACGGGACACCGAAGCGGGCATAATCCTGGTGTTTGCGTAATATCACAGCTGGCCGATCGCTGGGCGACAGTATCTCCACGCTCAAATCGGCGGGGCCATAAATGCGTCCCTCGCGGCAACGCTCTGCATGTTCCTGCGCCAAATAAACGACATCAGGGCGATATACAATCGCTGGCTCCACCTGCAAGATCATGTCTAAATCGTACCATAACATCCCCAACTGGTGTCTCTCGACCCATGCATCCAGCACGCGCAGAATCCGGTAGGACAAGCTCTGATGCCAGCTGGCAGGCGAGGGGCTCACGTAGAGCACTCCGTCGATCAGTTCCATGAAGCGGTCGTCTTCGGGACACGCCAGCCATTCCCCTAACGTCACCCGCTGCCCATCCCGCAACTCAGGCAATACGTCTCCTGCCAGCAGGCCCTTTCTCGGACGGGTCGAGCTGGATTTGGGCAGCCGTGCTATCGCCCGCTGCCGAGCGTATGGCGAAATTGGTCTGGCCATGACTCACCCCACATTCCGGTTCTTGACCACTGCTATTCTCTGCCAGGATAGGGTCCAAGGAAACCTCATAGCTTACGGCCACCAGCAGAGTGTGCCAGCAAATTCGGGTTGTTGCTATTGCCGTCTGGAGGCGCTACCCAATCGGCCTTCGGAGGGCAGCGCATTAGGGGGAACGGCTCAAACCGGCTCGCCAGGCGGCGACATGGCCAGCCGTTGCCGCCAATAGGCGATTTGCTTTTCCACCTCCGCATGTGCTGTTGAACCAGAGCTCCGAAAGGCCGCCAGTGCTCGCTCTACGCCGAGCACGCTATACGCACTGGTACCAAGGCCTGGCTGAATGGCCTCATAAACTTCGGCAGGCAGTTCTGCGAGTTGGCAGCTACGGCGTTCGCACTCCTGTACCAGCCGGCCCACCGTCTCATGCGCCGTGCGTAACGGAAAACCTCGTTGCACCAGGTGCTCCATGAGTGTCGTGGCGTCCAGAAAGCCGGTCTCCAGATGCTTGGCAATTCGATCTGGGCGTAGCCGGCTGTTTCGCACGAGCGGTATGGCCACGGCCAGACAACTTTCCACCGTGTCGCTCGCATCAAAGACGGCGAGTTTGTCTTCCTGCAGATCGCGGTTATAGGAGAGCGGTAATCCCTTGAGCAGCGCCAGCAACTGTGTCAGACGCCCAATCACCCGCGCAGACTTGCCCCGTACTAATTCGAGGACATCCGGATTCTTCTTATGTGGCATAATGCTCGAACCTGTGCAAAACCGCTCGGGCAATTCGAGGAAACCGAATTCACTCGTTGCCCACACGATCCATTCTTCCGCCCAGTTGCTTAGGTGCACCGCCAGTAACGACAACGCGCTGACAAACTCCACGGCAAAATCGCGATCGCTTACCGCGTCCAGACTGTTACGACAAAGTTCGGCGAATCCGAGCTGCCGCCTCACGCTTTCGCGGTCAATCGGGAGCGAAGTTCCCGCCAAAGCCGCCGCGCCCAGGGGCAAGACGTTGACGCGCTTGCGGCAATCTGCCAACCGCTCCCGGTCGCGCTGCCACTTCTCAATCCAGCAGCAGAAATAGTGTCCGCCTAGGATTGGCTGGGCACGCTGCAGATGAGTGTAGCCCGGCAGCACCACATCTCGTTCCGCCTCGGCACGCTCCAGAAACGCACGCTGCCACTCCACCAGTAAGCCATCCAGCCGGTCTATCGCTTCCCGAATCCATAATCGCAGATCAGTGGCGACTTGATCGTTACGGCTGCGGCCGGTGTGTAGTTTTCGCCCCACATCGCCAAGCTGTTCCACCAAAGCGCGCTCGATGTGCGTGTGGATATCTTCCAGCTCGGGTCGCCAAATCATACGTCCTGCCTCGATGTCCTCGCGTATCCGCTCCAGCGCTGCCACGATTTGCTCCGCCTCGCTTTTTGTGAGCAAACCGACCTCGGCCAGCATTCGCGCATGTGCCTGGCTCGCTGCGATGTCTTGGCGATAGAGCCGAACATCGAAACTCACCGACTCGGTAAAATTCTCCACTACCGCATCCGTTGCTTCACGAAATCTTCCGCCCCAAGTCTTGGCGCTCACGCTCATCCTCGGCTCCTGTGCCAGACTGTCTCACACCAGCCGCTTCGCTTTCCCTTTCACCGCTGCCTTGAACTGCCCCGCCGCCAGCTTGTCCAAACGGAAAATCAGCCCAGAAAACACGCCCGGCTCAAACCACGCGTCCCCCGCTCGCTCCTGCGCCACCTCGTACAGTTTGCTCGCCGTCAGTTTGTATTCGACAATCCGCCAATCGCCGCTCGGCCCGCCGCTGATCTCCCAGTACCACGGGACACCGAAGCGTGCGTAGTCCTGGTGTTTGCGTAACAGCACGGCTGGCCGATCGCTGGGCAACAGTATCTCCACGCACAAATCCGCAGGGCCGTAGATGCGTCCCTCGCGGTAACGGTCCAGATGCTCCCTGGCGAGGTAAACAACGTCAGGGCGATACACCATAGCGGGCGCTTGCTGCAATATCATATCTAAGTCGTGCCAGACCGAGCCCAGTTTGTGGTGCAACACCCAACGGTCGAGCAGAGCCAACAAGCGACCGTCCAAGCTCTGGTGCCAGCCCGCGGGCGAGGGACTCATGTAGAGCACTCCGTCGATCAGTTCCATGAAGCGGTCGTCTTCGGGATACGCCAGCCATTGCCTCAACGTCAACCGCTGCCCATCCCGTAAGTCTGGCAGCCGCGAAGCGTGCTCATAGCTTTGTGCCCGAACCCGTTGAGGCAAATGTGCAACCCGCGACTGCCCACTTCGCCTTTGCAGGACTGGCTTCACGTTATGCATAGCCTTTTCTCCCCAGCAGCTCTTGGCGCAAGAATTCAGGGCTCGCCCATGCAGAGAGGCAGTGGCAATGGACGCGAGCAGCTGGCTGCATTCGTGTTTTTCATCGAAGGACCAACACGCCGCTGCTTAGGCCAAGCCTAGTTCTTTGAGTTGTTTTATGTCCACAGGGGCGGGAGCGCCGGTCATAAGATCCTGGGCGCGCTGCGTCTTCGGGAAAGCGATGCAATCGCGAATGCTGTTGAGGCCCGCCAAGAGCATTACGAGGCGGTCGAGGCCCAAAGCAATGCCGCCATGCGGTGGCGCTCCAAAACGCAACGCATCCAGAAGAAATCCGAACCGTTTGCGCGCCTGCTCTTCATCCATCCCGATCATACGGAAGACACGCTGCTGCACCTCGGGCCGGTGAATACGAATGCTTCCCCCGCCCAATTCGTAGCCATTCACCACTAAATCATAAGCTTTCGCCCGCACGGTAGCCGGCTCGTTTTCGAGTCGCGGCAGGTCCTCGTCCAGCGGACTGGTGAACGGATGATGATTGGCCACCCAGCGGTTTTCCTCTTCATCCCACACTAACAGCGGGAAATCCACGACCCAGGCTAGGGCAAACTCCCCAGCACGATACAGGTGCAATTCCGCTGCCAAATGATTCCGCAAGGCCGCTAGCGTGTCGCACACGGTCTTTTCCTGGTCAGCCACGAAAAAGAGCACATCCCCTGGTTGAGCCTGAAACCGCTGGCGGATGCTTCGCTGGACGTCTGCGGGGAAGAACTTTTCGATAGGGGAACTAAATTTTTCGGCCTCGACTTTAAGCCAGGCCAATCCCTTGGCGCCATAACGCTTCGCGAACTCTTCCAATTCTTCCAGACGTTTGCGCGAGTATTTGTCCGCCGCCTGCGGCGCGCATAGGCCGCGCGCGACCCCGCCTTGTTCGATTGCCTGCTGAAAGACGCGAAACTCCGTAGATCGTGCCAGGTCAGTAACCTCGACAATTTCCATGCCGAAGCGCAGGTCAGGCTTATCTGTGCCGAACCGGCGCATGACATCATTGTAAACAAGCCTGGGCAGGGGCGTCGACACGTGGTACCCGAGCAGTTCGCCAAACGCCCGCACGAGAAAGCCCTCTATAACCTCCATGACGTCTCCCATTTCCACGAAAGACATCTCCACGTCCAGCTGCGTGAACTCTGGTTGGCGATCCGCCCGCAAGTCCTCATCCCGCAGACAGCGTGCGATTTGGTAATAGCGATCCAGCCCTGCAACCATAAGTATCTGTTTGTATAGTTGCGGTGATTGCGGCAGGGCATACCAGCAACCGCGATGCAGTCGGCTAGGCACCAGATAATCCCGCGCCCCTTCCGGCGTACTCCGCCCTAGCATCGGCGTCTCTACCTCAATGAAGCCGCGTTCGTCAAAATACTGGTGCACGATCTTGTTCAGCCGGTGCCGCAGCATGAGTACCTGTTGCATAACTGGCCGACGTAAGTCGAGATAACGATAACGCAGCCGCACTTCCTCGTTGACCGCGTCGGGGGTGCTGATTTCGAAAGGCGGAGTATCAGCGCGGTTAAGCACTTCTAACGACTGCGCCCGTACCTCAATGTCGCCGGTGGCTAGCTTCGCATTCCGCGTTCCTTCGGGACGCGCAGTAACCATACCGTCGACGGCAATCACCCACTCGCTGCGAAGCTCGCGTGCCAGAGCGTGCATGGCCGCTCCCGCCGCTGGGTCGAAGACCACCTGCGTAATGCCGTAGCGATCGCGCAAATCAATAAACACCAACCCGCCATGATCGCGGTAGGCGTGGACCCAGCCACACAGCCTCACCGTCTTGCCCACATCTGCTAGGCGCAATTCTCCGCACGTATGCGTCCGCTGTCCATGAGCCATGTCGCTTGTTCTCCTGCTAGCGGTTTTCCGTCGAGCGCGTTGAGCTAGTCTCGCCGGTTCCCTCAGCTAACGCCCCATTATACGTTATCACTCATGCCCCAACCGACGATCCCTCTGACTTGATCCCGCTCGGTGCCGAAAGGACTTACTGCAACGTGGCCACGCTCTGGAGTGTTTTCCGTGAGTCGCTGTTATAACAAGGTCTCGGAGGTTGCCGGTGAGCTAGGCCGCAAAAGTTTGGCCCGAGAACATGTCGGCCACGCTCACTTGCCGGCTTTCGCCCCCGACTGCAAATCCACCGCCTGGAAAGGTACTAATAGTTGGGCATTGCGGTTGGTGCCAGGTTCATTAGCTTGAATGGCGATGAGGAACCGGCCTGCTTTCTGCACGGGGAGGTCGAAACGCACATCTAAATAATCTAAGTCGCCAGGAATCTTACGAAATTGGCCAGTAATCGGAAAACCATCCGCTAAAGCCTTACCTTGTTCGTCTAACAACTTCATCTGCACGTCTAAGTTCCATAGTCGATCCGGCTGGTCTTTTTTTCCGCGCAATACGATGGCGGTTACGTGCACGGTTTGGCCGACCACGGCGACTCCTGGACAAGGCAGTTGCACCTGGGGAGTATAGATGCTATAAAGCTGAAAGTGCACGATGCCGAATTCCTGAGGCACGATGGTAAATGCCAGCGTCTGCTTAGAGCGGCTGGCAGCTTGGTTTTGTATATCTTCCACCTCAATTTGCAGACGGTACTGGCCTGGCATGGCATCTTCTGGCAGGGCGATGTGCAGCGCCTGACGCACCTGCGTATTTCCCATTACCCGTACCTGGACAATTTCTGGCAACTTCTGTCGAAAAACAGTCTTATTGCCTGGAGCGATGAGCTCCAAATGCAGCACAAAACGCACTCTGCCTGCTTCATCGTGACGCAAGCCACCAATATCGAAATGAAAATGCAGGGTATCTCCCGCGATATAGCGTAAGTCTGCCCGTGGTGGTCCTAGCTGACCGTAAGTAGCGGTGATGGGGC
>BEIM01000148.1 GCA_002898995.1 bacterium HR36 | reverse complement strand
CGGCCAGCTCAGTCACATGCAGTAAGCCCTCCAGCCCGGGTTCCAGCTCGACAAACGCGCCGAAACTGGTGAGCTTGGTTACGCGCCCAACGATAATCGTGCCTGGCTGATATCGGTTAGGAATATCAGTTTCCCATGGATCGCTGGCTAACTGCTTCATCCCCAACTGGATGCGCTTGCGCTCGTAGTCCACGCCCAGTACCACGCACTTCACCTTGTCTCCTTTCTGCAACACTTCGCTGGGGTGGGTAACTTTCTTGACCCAACTAATGTCGTTAAGATGCAGGAAACCATCAATTCCCTCTTCCAGCTCGACGAAAGCTCCGTAGTTGGTCAGGGAGCGCACGGTGCCCGTAACCACTGCACCTTCCGGATATTTCTCGGGCACCAGGTCCCACGGGTTGGGCTGGCACTGCTTCATCCCGAGGGAGATTTCTTCCTTTTCTTTGTTGATGCCCAACACCATGACTTCCACTTTGTCGCCGATGGAAACGATCTCGTTGGGATGGTTGACTCGCCGTGTCCAACTCATTTCACTGATATGCACCAAACCCTCTACGCCCGGTTCCAGTCTGACAAACGCCCCATAGGGCATGATGTTCACCACCTCGCCGACGTGGGTGCTACCGACGGGGTATTTCTCTTCGATATTGGCCCAGGGGCTAGGTGTTTTCTGCTTCAGGCCCACGGCAATGCGTTGCTTCTCTCTGTCCACGCTGATGACATAGACTTCCAACTCCTGGCCTTCGTGCACGACATCGCGCGGATCCTGCACTCTTCCCCAACTCATATCGGTAATGTGCAGCAAACCGTCCATGCCGCCCAGGTCAACAAAGGCACCGAAATCGGTGATGCTCTTGACCACGCCTTTACGAATCTGGCCCGGTTGTAGCTCTTCCAAGAGTCGGCGACGACGTTCTTCGCGCTCTTCTTCCAGAAGTTGCCGGCGACTGACCACGATATTGCGGCGGGATTCGTCAATTTTGAGGATTTTGCAGCGGATTTCCTGACCGATGTAATCCGCGATATCTCCCGGTCGGCGAATATCTACCTGAGACGCGGGCAGGAAGGCCGGCACTTCCACGTCCACTAGCAACCCGCCCTTAACTTTCCGCACCACCCGGCCGCTCACCACGTCGCCTGGCTTGTGTTCCTGCAAAAACCGCTCCCATTGTTCAATCCGGCGAGCGCGCCGATAACTCAACGTGATAACCCCTGCCGGCTCTTCGATCGCTTCGATCCAGACGCGCACTTGTTCGCCTGGTTGCGGCGGCACCACGTTGCCCGACTCATCTCGCCACTCGTCCAGCGGAATAATCCCCTCGCTTTTGTAGCCGATATCCACCACCACATCCTGGTCGGTTACCTGGCGGACAGTCCCCGTGACCACCCGACCGGGCTCGAACTGCTGGTCGTTGGCCAAATAGGCAACGGGTAGGGCTTCCTCGGGGGGAGCCCCCAGCGATTGTTCAATCTGTTGGTCGATTTCGATGTCCGCGACGTCAAACTCGCGCAGCAGGTTCCTGTTGACCATGCGATCCTTTCCGCTGAGCTTTCTAGGTCTTTGCCTGGGCGCAACGCCACAAGGGTTTTGGTGGTGGCTAGCCTTGCTGGTGGCACCACACGGTGGGGAGAAAATGGCCCAAAGGAGCCTAACACCCCTGCAGCGCGGCGCGCTCGCCAACGCCTTCTGCGGGTGGCAAGGTTCCTTTCCCGGCCGTGCAGCCGACCGACCGCCGGTCGGATTCCCCTCCTGCCACGGCGGGCTTGTCATTATACAGAGGCCTCGGCTGGATTGCTAGGTCTGAACCCGCCCTCCCGGTTTGGGCGCGGCACCTGATTTCCCGCATTGCACCCAATAGCCCCGCGAACCCCTACTTGGGGATCCGTACGACCAGACCATTCACGATGGGTTGACGTCTGCGGCTCTTGTTTCCCAGGCGACATGAATGACGAGGATGCGGTATATCTGGCTTAAGGCGCAGTGGAGTTGCCTGCTAGGGCTCAGTCCCAAACATCATCGCTTAATGCCGCTAGATGGGTTGACGACACCGCCGACCCCAAGCAATTCGGGATGCCGGGCAATGCGGTCAGCAAACAGGGCCAGGTCGCGGAGGATTTGTTGCAGCTGGGGCATGGATCGGCTCAGCTGGGCCGCTGCTCCGTTGAGGTTGTTATACAAGGATGGATCGTTGAGCAGCCGTCGCACTGTACCATCGGCTTCGTTCAGTGCTTTGGCGAATTCGCCTAACTGCTGGGCCATTTCGTTGACTCGGGCGGCGCCTTCATCCACGTTCTTGAGGATGCTGGGAGCCCGATCTTGGAGCAGTTTGCTGGTTTGTTGCCAACTAGCGACGAGTTCATCCGCGCGGTCGAGGCTAGCTTGCAGGCGTTTGAGGGTAGCGCGGCTCTCGAGGAGCAAATCGTCCGCTTTGGGGCCCGTGCTCGCCAGCTGCTTATCCAGGCGATCGACGGTGCGGCGAATATCGCTCAGAGTGACCTCGGCGCTGGTGCTGAGTTGTTCGAGCCGTTTGCTCAGATCGTGGACTGCTTTATGGGTATCAGCCAGGAGGGTGTCGCTGCGGCGGAGCAGTTGGTCGAATTGCTCACTGGCTTTGCGGAAGTTCCGTAGGGCCACGGTGAGGTTTTGGCGGTTTTCGTCATTGAGGAGGTCTTGTGCGCGGCCCGCCAGGTCGTTGACCCGCTGCACGGTTTGGTCGAGCTGATTACGGTTGGCCCGCAAGAAGGTGTCGGCACTTTCCGCCGCTTTGCTGAGATTATTGGCCGCTACCAGCACTTCCTGCAGCGTTTGTCCTGCCAGGTCCGCCAGACTGGTGGCACGACCGAGGGCACGGGCGATGTCGGGCGGTTCTTTGCCCTCAAACACGTGCCCTGGTGGTGCCGGACGCGCATCTTCGCCTTTCACGAAGTTGATTGCCGATTCCCCCAGCACCAATCCCCGGCTCATAAACGCTTGGTCGCCCAACCGCAGCTGGTACCGGCGATCTACCTGAATCTTCACCGGGACAATGCCGGTTTGCGGATCCAGGTCATAATCCTCCACCTCTCCGATCTTCACTCCCGACTTGCGCACGGGGAGTCCTTTTTCCAGGCCTGGCGCCTCGCGGAAACGGACTTCGTAATGGATGTAGCGAACGAAATATTCCGGGACGCGCTCGAATAGCACGATGAGCACCCCCAACAAGACCAATGCCGTCAGCACGAAGATCCCCAGGCGGAATTTGAAACCCTGCTCGTTCATGGTGTGCCCTCCACTCTTTGCTTGGGTGTCAAGAGTCCGTACTCGGCCAATCGAGAGCAGCGAACGCCGGCCCGTTGTGGCTGCTGGCGCGGGCTGCTCTTGGGGTCAGCGTGGTTATTCGCCTCGGTACAAATACTCCCCAGCCTGCCCCAGCACAAATTGCCGCACGCGCGGGTCTTGGGCTTGTTCCAGTTCCTCGACGGTGCCGTCGAAAATAATCTGCGACTCCCCCGCGGCTAAACGGCGCACGGGATAGAGCATGACGACCCGCTGCGCTACTAGGCGCACAGTCTTGAGGTCATGGGTGACCACGACACTGGTGACGTGATAGCGTTCGTGGGTCTGCTTAATGAGGGCGTTGATGACGTCGGCCATGACCGGGTCGAGGCCAGCGGTTGGCTCGTCGTAGAGCATGATTTCCGGCCGGAGCATCAATGCCCGCGCCAGGCCGACGCGTTTTCGCATCCCGCCGGAAAGCTCGGCCGGATACTTGGCCAACACTTCCTCGCCCAGTCCGATTTCAGCCAGTTGTTGCAGCACACGCTGGCGAATGGTGGCTTCGTCGAGGTCAGTGTGCTGCCGCAGCGGGAACGCCACGTTTTCATACACGCTCATGCTGTCAAAGAGTGCCGCCGCCTGGAAGACGAATCCGAAACGCAACCGTTGTTTCACTAGCTCCTGCTCCGGCAAAGCATGCAGCTCCACGCCGTCGAGCCAGACCCGACCGCGACCGGGTGGAATCAATCCCACCAACACCTTCAGGAAGACCGTTTTGCCACAGCCGCTTTCGCCGATCACCGCCACACTTTGCTCCCGCGGAATGGCTAGGTCAATGTCGCGCAGGACAGCTTGTGGCCCGAACTGTACGCTGACATTTTCCAAGCGCAAAACCGGCTTGGTCTCCAGTCTATTCCCCTGCGCCGACGGGGCCGCTGCGGCGCCCGCAGGTAGAGCGTCCAGGCCCGGCTCGCCTGGGGCACGAACCGCTTCCGCCCGCGATTCCAGTCTTGCAGGGGCTTCCTGGCGTTCCGCAGGTGTTGGTGTACTCATGGGAGCGATGAGCCTGTTGCTGTATCCTTCAGCCTCTTGGCCAGATCATGGCCGACAGCCCATTGAAAAACAGCCCCAGGAGAAAGTCGAGGATCAGAATGGCGACGAAAGAAACCACAAACGCATCCGTTGCCGCTCGCCCCACTCCTTCCGCACCACCGCTGCTGGTGAAGCCACGATGGCAGCTGATGATCGCTATCGCTGCCCCGAACACCGCGCTCTTGGTAAGCCCACAGAAAATATCCCACAACCCGATTTTCTCTTGAGAAACTCGCCAATATTCAAAGGATTCGATGCCGAAAAATTGCGTGCTGATCAAAGCACCACCGAGCACGCCCATGAAGTCGGCGAGCACCGTCAGCAACGGAATCAACATTACACACGCCAAAAAACGCGGCACCACCAGATAATGCACTGGGTTGACACCGAGGCACCAAAGCGCATCCATTTGCTCGGTGATGCGCATGGCGGCCAGTTCGGCAGCCAGGGCACTGCCTACCCGTCCTGCCAGCATGGTGGCGGCCAGCACGGGACCAAGCTCGCGAATAACACTGGCATTAATCGCCGCACCCAGCCAGCTTTTCATCCCAGGAAACCGCGTAAACTCCGCGTATGTCTGCACAGCTAGCACCATGCCGATAAACAGTCCCGTCGTCCCGATGACGGGCACACTCCGCACGCCAATCTGATGAAAATTCGGCAAGATCGTCCCGCGACACGGTCGCCGCGCCACCATCCAGCGCAGCGTCCGCCATGTGAATTCCGCGGCATCTCCCCATAAGACCACAAACGCTTTCACACTTTGCCCTAGTTCTGCCCAGAAACCCGCTGCCTGGCCCGACAACTCGCTTCGTCGGCCCTGATCCGGCAACGCCGTTACCGCTGGAGGCTTTGTTATCTGCGATACCTCGGACATAGCTGACTCACTCGATGCGATGCATGTATCCTCAGGCTGTTCACCCTGGCCGCGTTCGTGCTATCCGCCACGCTTGCCGAATAAGACTCACCCCATCAGCAGACACACGGCGGGCCTTGGTTAGCTTATCGGCGTCCGAACTTTGGCCAATGCAAGCTCCGTTGCTAGTCCCCTTGTTATTTTTCGCAACCCAGCGCTAGCCTTGCTTCTTTCACCAGCTTCGCCAGATATGGCGCTTATGCTCGTTCAATTTATACTCGGCAGCGTTTTTCACTCTACGGGGCAGGACAGGCGCTAGTAGATTTGCGACCTGCGGGAACAGTCAGAGTTTCCCGGAAGTTTTTCGCTTGTGCGGGGCAAAATAACTACTTGTAGGCTACGCCAAGGGCAACGCCGTTCCACTGTCCGAAGCGGTTTTCAACCCAATGCGGCAATATTCCCGCCTGATTACGTGGCTGCTCGCCGAGTGGTGCTGGCGAAACGGAGCACGGGCTTTGTGCGCCAGGAGTGGACAGTGCAGGTCCACCCTGGAAACGGCAGCGTTGCTCCAGAACCGGGACGTGATTAATGCCAATCGCTGTCGTATGCCTAGCAACAGCGGCGGGCGCAAACCAGCCGTGGCGCCAGCCCTTTCGCTTGCACGATTGTGGGCACGATTTCCACGGCGGCCTGACACACGCTCTCCTTGCGCTATTCCTAATACGGGTGTCGAAAAGGCGATACATTTCACGCGAAAGTGCGCCAACGGCCAATTCGGCGTATCCATATTTGAGGCATACAAGCCGTGGGCTATTCTTGAACCAGGCCGATGCGCTTGGGACGGAACTAGGCACCCTGGCAGACAGCGCTATTCTCGAATTGCAACGATGGGCTTGCGACAATGGGCCTGGCTCGATTCCCCGTGAGGGATGGCTGGAGAAACAGGAGAACGCCCCATGAAAACTTACACGCAGTACCTGACGATGCATTTGCCGCAGCGCTACGGCTTCGTGAACATCACGCCCCAGGTCGCAGAAGCGGTGCGGCAAAGCGGGGTGCGGGAGGGCTTGTGTCTGGTGAACACCATGCACATCACCAGCTCGGTTTTTATCAACGATGACGAACGCGGACTGCATGAGGATTTCCTGCGTTGGCTCGAGAAACTCGCTCCTTACAATCCCGATCCCGACGTGTATCACCATAACCGCACGGGGGAGGATAATGCGGATGCACATTTGAAACGCCAGATCATGGGACGTGAAGTAGTGGTGGCCATTACCAATGGGAAACTCGATTTCGGGCCGTGGGAGCAAATCTTCTACGGCGAATTTGACGGGCAGCGAGCGAAACGCGTGCTGATCAAAATCCTCGGCGAGTGAGCGCGCGCCCTGGGAGGCAATGGGTGGACACAACGACTGAAGTAGCGTTTGGCGGATCCCAATGGCAAACCTTCGCACCCTTCGGCATTGCCCTAGCGATAGGCTGCTTAATCGGCCTGGAACGGGAGCGTTCGGCGGCACATGAAAACAGCGGCTTGCCGGGGGGCATTCGCACGTTTCCCCTGGTGGCTTTGCTCGGCTGCACCGCCGCGTGGTTGGGCGAGCAGTTTCATCTCGCGCTGTTCATTGCCCTCACCGCAGGATTCGCCGCGTTGGTGGTCATGGCCTATTTCCTGACAGGCAGCCGCGGCGATATCGGCATGACCACGGAAGTCGCAGCGTTGCTAACCTACGTGTTTGGCGCCATGACCTATCGCGGGCACTGGCTACTGGCGGCTGGGCTGGCAGTGGCCACCACCGTGCTGCTTTCCCTCCGCCGCATCTTGCATGAGTGGGTGCGCAAAATCTCCGAGCAAGACCTCTATGCCGCGCTGAAACTGGCTGTGATTACGGTCATCGTCCTGCCGCTGTTACCCGACGTGGATTACGGCCCAGAGCTGCTGCGTCTGTTTAACCCGTTTCGTACTTGGTTGCTGGTAGTGCTGGTGAGTGCGGTGGGTTTTCTCGGCTATGTGGGGATGCGTGTGGTCGGGCCACAATGGGGCTTGCCTTTGAGCGGATTACTGGGCGGGTTGGTCTCAAGCACAGCCGTCACGTTAGCCTTAGCGGGGCGGGCACGCGAAGAGCCGAGATTGGTTCGCGCTTGCGTTCTGGGTATTGGGCTAGCATGGGCGGCGATGGGCATACGCATCGCGCTGGCAGTCGCCTTCGTCCACTGGCCATTGCTCCGCTGGCTCGGACCCCCGATAGGCCTAGCCTCGCTCACTGTCAGCCTTGGCGCCTGGGCCCTCTCTGGACAGAGCCGCCGTGAAGCCCTGGATTTCGAGACGAAAAATCCCTTTTCTCTGTGGTCAGCCATGCGCTTGGCAGGCTTGTTCTTGGTGATCTTGATAGCGGTACGGCTTGCCCAACTTTACTTGCACGAATCGGGCTTAATTGTGGCCGCGCTACTGGCCGGCACTGCCGACATGGACGCGATCACGCTGAGCCTGGCCCGGCTTGCAAGCCGCCAAGACATCGTCTCGTTATGGGCGATGGTGGGCATCTGTCTGGCTGCCCTCAGTAACACGTTGGTCAAAACTGTCGTTGCCTACACCTTCGGCGGGCGCCCTCTGGGGCACGCGACTGCTCTGCTTGCGGTCTTCACCATTGTTGGCGGCGGCGTCGGCCTCATGTTTACGGTGGCCGCTCTGCGTTGGGGCGGCTAATTCCTACAGCGGTCAGCCGTGCCTTCAG
>BEIM01000147.1 GCA_002898995.1 bacterium HR36 | reverse complement strand
GTCATCTTAACTACCAGCGGCGTGTTCCTCACCGATTCCGTAGTCTGTGCGCTATCCCAGGAGAATCAGATTTTGGGGCCTCCAGTTCTGCGGAGGCAGGAACTGTGGGAAATTGAGAGAAATTTGCTGCAACTGGGGATGCGGAAACTATCTGTCAAGGGCAAGCCTTCCGTTAGCACTACGGCGATGGCCCAGCTCGGCAGCAACGTCGAGCGACACCAGACAGAGCGGCTGGCGACCGGCCCTGAGGCGAGCCGTGCCCAAACGCAAACCGACAATATTGCGGCCTCTCCCGAACCCAGCACCCCACCTTCCCCTTCGGGGCAACGCGGCGCACGCCAGATCGTCGCCGAAGTGTACGATTACCGCGACGATGCGCAGACCGAAGCGAGCCTGCATCGGGCATTGCTGCGGGAGATTAGCAAAACTGCTAAGGAACTGGCGGGTGTCTCCTTGACAGATCAGCAGGCAGAACGCGAATTGGTCTGGCTACGCAAACACCCTCTGGTGGAAGAAAAAGTTTCTCATGCCGAAGAAACCGACGCCTTAGGGCGTCAAAGGATTTCCAAACGCATTACCCTGAACCTGCCGCCGACTGTGGTCGAGGAGTGGTCGCAGCGTCTCCAGGCTTCGCGTTACGCTCACTATTGGGGTTATCTCTATGGCACCTCAGGGACTCTCGGGATTTGGCTCGTCGGTTTGCTTCTCCTGGCCAAGCTCGATCGCTGGACTGGCGGATACCGTAGAGGCGCAATCATCTTCTTTGGGGGAGGGATTTTGCTAGCGCTAACTGTCGCGCTCTGGCTTTCGGTGTATATCGCCTACCTGGCTTGACAGTACCCGTATGTTCGCGCCTGCCTAGTTTTTCCCGTGATACAAGTCGCGTCGGTCAAAGCCGTTATCCGTTCTCAGTGCATTCCACGGCCAGTTGGATTTCGTCGCCGACAACGCGGACTGGGTAGCAACCGATTTTAAGGCGTGGATTATCCGCCCAAGCACCATCTTCCAGGCGGAAACGCCAGGCGTGCCAAGGACAGGTAACGATGCCTTCCTCTACGTATCCTTCCGCCAACGATGCGCCCATGTGCGGACAGGTGTCATCTATGGCGAAATATTTGCCAGCGTGGTGGAAAATGGCGACCAATTTGCCGTCCACCTCCACGACGCGGGCAGATTCTTCCGGCAAATCCTTGACCTTGAGCACCGTGCGATATTCGGGCATGACTGGATCTCGCTTTAGGGACACGTTCGTTGATAAATTGTAGCAAGACGTCCAACTTGTATTTCATCGCCTTGCAAGGCTGGCACTAGACAAGACGCATCTCGCTCGAGGGTCGGATTACTCATAGCACGGCATCCTGGGGCATCCCACCGTGATGATTCTGATTTGTCCCGTGAGGTAAGCCCGATCGTCGCCTCGGTGCTTACTTTCCGCCGTTTAGCCGTATCAGTCCATCGCCACAAGGGTTATTTGTTGGCGGCTCGCTCTAGACAAGCCACTCATCCGCGCTTATAATCGGGCCGCTTCATAGCTTGTGGTTGGCTAATGCCCTGTCCACCATAACGACTGGCAGCGGGACAATTCATCACAGATTCGCACCCAACGGAAATGGGCCTCAGGGATGCGGAGCGGTAACTACTTGGGGGATAGGATGCGTGCGAACTGAGGGATCTCAGGCGGCCGTGTCCGAAGAAACGTCCGTCATTGTCGAGACACAGCATCTCACCAAGATTTATCACAATCGGCGCATCGCGTTGAATGATGTGTCGCTGCGCATCCCGGCCGGGGCGGTGCTAGGGTTAGTAGGCCCAAACGGCGCGGGCAAAACGACCTTGCTGCGTTTACTCCTGGGGCTGCAACGACCAACGGCGGGTTGGGTCAAAGTCTTCGGCCAGAAGATGACTCCCAATGCTGCTCATCTCCGTCGCCGTATGGGCTACATCCCATCACAGCCGCAATTTCCCCGGGGTCTGACACCGATAGCGTATCTCGATTACATGGGGCGATTATTCGGCTTATCGCGACAAGAGCGCAAGCCACGGTTAGCGGCGTTGCTGCGAGCCGTGGAATTGCTCGACGTTTCTGGCGAACCGATCGCGGGCTTTTCGCACGGGATGACCGTGCGCCTAGCCCTGGCTGCCAGCCTGATCAACGACCCTGAACTGCTCATCTGGGACGAACCCACCCATGGGCTTGACCCCGAAGCCCGCCGCAGCATGTTGGAATTGATCAAGAACCTCAGCCAGGCTAAGACCCTGATCGTTTCGAGCCATAACCTCAGCGACGTAGACGAAGTGTGCACGCAGGTGGCCATCTTGAGTGAAGGCCATTTGATCTACAATGGTTCGCTGCAAGAGTTGCGAGGGAAGATGCGGGGGCGGCACTTCGAACTGGATCTCGAAGGCGACCAAAAGGCCATCGCCAAAGTAGTGCAAACGGTGCGTGGTTTAGCAGAGGTAAAGCAGGTGCAATTGCGACAGCGGCGGCTCGAAATCATCTTGCAGGAGAATGGTTTGGCCTCATCCGCTCTGGCCAGCATTTTTATGACCTTGGCCGATAACAAGGTGGACGTCCTGAGCCTCCGCAGCGCGGGGCAGCCCACGGAGCAAGCTTTCCTCCAGCTGGTGGAGCAGGAAGAATCCCGCGGTTTCGCACGGGCTTGGATCTATCGGGAGGCGGCCTGATGGCAGGCACTACGACCGCCCCTGCGGTACTTGGCAACCCGGGACGATTTCGGCGCTGGTTGCCTTATGCGGCCGTGCTGGGAATGGAGTGGCGGCAGACTTGGCGGAGTTGGGCGTATCGCGTCGGCCTCATCCTGCTGGCGGTCCTGGCCCTTGGCTATTTGCTGCACCGCGCAGCTATTTATCACCAGGCTGGCATTGTGCAGCCAGCCAGCGCACTCGTAGCGGAATTATTTCAGGCTAGCCTGATTCTGGGCCCGACGTTGATGGTGATTCTCAGCGCAGGCACCATCACCGCTGAGCGGGGTACACTCGCCGATTCCGTGCTCAGCCGTGGCATCAGCCGCTTTGCCTATTTCCTCGGCAAATGGCAAGGGAGGCTAGCGGCACTGCTAAGTGGGTGGTTAGCCCTGGGCGCGATTGTCATCTTTCTCGCTTGGGTGCTGCTGCGCCATGAAGATTTGTCGCTGCTGGGCTCATGTTGGGCGCTCGGACTACTCGTGAGCGTTTTGGCGGCTATCGGTGCCGTCGGTATTCTTTTCAGCGCTCTGTGTCCCAGCACCGCTTTGGCGCTACTGCTGGCCTGGGTGGTGGTACACGGGGCCGGGGCCATGTTGTGGTTAAGCGCTTTGACACCACTCCATCCGCAAGCACTCTGGTCCTGGTTCCCGTTACTCGTCCGAGGAGCATACGACACGACTGCAGTATTACGCGCGATCGGTTGGGCGTGGCTGTTTGCGGGATTGGCGGCTATCGTCGGTACGGTGCACCTTGCTCGGTGCGACCTATAAAATGCCCCTGGTACCGCACTTTCCTTACGCGCTGGCTCGAGTGTCAACTATTACCACTCGATGCCAAGCCCCTCGGATCTTACGGATGGCAAGTATGCTCCTGCGCGACTTGCTGCCCATGCTGCATCGTCTTGCTCCTTTGGAGTTGGCCGAGGACTGGGACAATGTCGGATTATTGCTGGGCAACCTCGATCAATCCGTGCAGCGAATTATGACCTGCCTGACCGTCACCGCCGCCACCGTAGCCGAGGCTTGTCAGGAAAACGCCGACCTCGTCATATCCCATCACCCGCTTTTTTACCGCCCGGTCAAGCGTATCACTGACCAGACCGAGGAGGGCCGACTTGTCCTGACGCTGATGCGAGCGGGCATCTCGGTGTACAGCGCGCACACGGCCTACGATAATGCTCCCGGCGGCATCAACGATCAGATTGCGGGGATTCTCGAGCTCGAATCGGTGCAACCATTGCGCCCCGCACTCGCGGAACGCCAGTGCAAGATTGTAGTGTTTGTCCCGGAAAGCGATCTGGCACGAGTGAGTGATGCGTTATTTGCTGTCGGCGCGGGTGTCATTGGCCAATACCGCGAGTGTAGTTTCCGTCTTCCCGGCACGGGAACGTTTTTTGGTACGGAGCAAACTCGCCCGACCGTTGGCCACAAAGGACGACGGGAGGAGGTTGTGGAATGGCGCCTGGAAGTCATCTGCCCGGAACGGCTCGTGGATGAGGCAATTCGCGCCATGCGGGCGGCCCATTCCTATGAAGAACCTGCCTACGATGTCTATCCGTTGCGCCCTGGTTATCGCCCTGGCGGTGCAGGACGCATTGGGCGCTTGCCTCGCGAGTTGACTTTGCAAATGCTGGTCGAAATAGTCCGCCAACACTGGCAGCAGGAGGCGGTGCGCTTTGTAGGAGAACCCGAACAGATTGTGCGGCGAGTCGCTGTCGCTTGTGGTGCCGGTCGTGATTTACTCGCCGATGCGATTCGGGCAGGTGCCCAGGTTGTCGTTACCGGCGAATTACGCTTCCACGATCTGCTCGCTGCTCAGGCCGACGGCCTGAATGTCGTGCTGCTGGGCCACTACGGTAGTGAACGATTCGCTATGGAGAATTTGGCACGCCGACTGGCCGAACTTCTGCCAGAACTCACTATCTGGGCCAGCCATCGCGAACGCCCAGTGGTGCGCCTGTGAGGCACGCTTGTCGCTTCGAACTTTGTAACAGGCCAATGGCATACCAAGCTACGATTGCTTCCAAAAACAGGAACCCCTGATGGCTAGCTGCCCGTCCACTGGGTTTGGGCGACCGTCGTCGTCCTTCCAAAGACGGAACGAAGTAGCAACCGACTTCGCGACAGCTGTTAGCCGTTGGATTACTTCAAATGGGTGCGCCTAATGCCCCTACAATCATACTAACCGAACGTGCTACGGCTACGGCGCACGGTCCTTGCCTGCCAGCTCAGACCAACTCGCCTATGATTACTACAATTGCTCAGGGCGCTTAGCTCAGTGGGAGAGCACTGCCCTTACAAGGCAGGGGTCGCAGGTTCGAACCCTGCAGCGCCCATTTTTGGCTGTTGGAAATGTCCGACATGGTTGCTTGCAGTCTGGGGCGGCGCGTGTTCCCTTGCTTTCGCGATTGGTGTGGCTCGAATAAGCGTGTCGGTGTATCCTGCTCCGCCTGAACAGCCACGCTCCACGTGGTTCGGGGATTCGCTTCGCAGTTTCGCTTTCGCTCCCTCCGCTGCTCGGCCTGAACAGCCGTGCTCCAGTGTGGCTCGGCTGAGATAACCAACTGCCATTTGCTAACGAAACACGAATGAACACGTGCGTCTTAGCGTGGCTCTAGCCCGGCTTGCACGCAGATAGTCGCATTGGCGCGGCTCGCCGGACCAGCGCGTCCTTGCTGAGTAGTATCGCGGCGGGCGGGGGGTGTGTCACAGTGGACTCAGATTCGTGGCGTCGAGCACGAGACGATCGTCTCGCGGATGCCGGGCCACCACCAACCGGAAGCGAACCACCTGGCCCCGGCAAGCGGGATCTCTTGCCGACTCGCCAATGAGGAAATCACGCAAGCCGGGTGCCAGAATCCAGCCTGATTCGTGCACACACCCGAACAGTTCCAGGCCTTCCAGGTTTTCCCCCTCCGGCAATGCTCCGCTCTGCGCCAGTGCCGTGTTGATGCGCTCCACCCGCTCGATCTGCGCCCGGTTGTGCTCAATGTGTTCCCGCCGCAACCCCAGCGGAGCAAGCAATTCTGCTGCGTTGTCCGTATCGCCATATCGGCGCACCAGAACCGTCGCAATCCTGTTCCGCAGCCGTCTATGCCTGTTCCTTGAGCGGGCCAGGGCACCGAAAATTTCGTCTCTCTGGTTACCACCCTGCTGAATCAACTCCGCCAGGCGCCCTGCCACAGTGTTCATTATGCGAAGCCTGGCGAATGCATCCGTCAGGTTTTCCGCTTCCGGGTCGGTAAGTAAATCCAATATCCTGTCAGCAAACCAGCGGCCCAAGCTGAAGGCACTAACAGCCCGCCGGGCCTCCGCCCAGTGCTCCTCTTGCATCAGGCGCCGTACACCCGCAGTGGCCGCCTCCGCGCACGCCTCCCTTCGCAGCCCGAACAGCTCGATGCCCCGCAGAGCTTGACGCCACCGGCCCTGCTCCAGCAGCCGCTGGACGCTCGCGCTCGCCGCCTCCAGAAATGCCCCGGCTGATATTGGAAGGAGGGTAAACATACCCATGAGAGCCGCATCCCACTCTCCCTCCTCGAGCAGCCGCAGCACGGATTGTTTCGCTGCCTCCCCCACGGCCTCCTGAGAGATTTTGAACACATCCATCAGCCACCCGAGCTCAAACCACTGTCGCTGTTCAAGTAGTCGCCGCGTAGCCGCCATCGCTGCCTCGGCGAACGCCTCCCGAGATAATTGGAATGCCTCAATCCCCCTTATGGCAGTACGCCATTGGCCTTGCTCCAAAAGCCGCGCTATACCGACACTTGCTGGCTCTGCAAATGCCACTCTTTGCAACCTGAAGACGTCAATCTGATGCGCGCCAGCATCCAAATGTCCATGCTCTAACAGCTTTGCGATGATTGGTTGGGGTGGAAAACGTTCTTGCAATCCAAACTCATGGATCGATCGTAGGGCTGCATCCCACTGTCCCTGCTCGAGTAGCCGTTGAATGATTCGCTCGGGCGAAAAATGCTGTCTCAGCCCAAACGCCTGTATCCCGCGCAGGGCTGCATCCCACTGGCCCTGCTCCAGCAGCCGCTGCACGCCCACGCTCGCCGCCTCCACGAA
The DNA here is from genome assembly GCA_002898995.1 of bacterium HR36. Taxonomy (GTDB): domain Bacteria; phylum Planctomycetota; class Planctomycetia; order Gemmatales; family HRBIN36; genus HRBIN36. The sequence goes on along the minus strand of BEIM01000147.1, from coordinate 1,183 downwards.
CACCTCCCGTTGCAGCCCGAACTTATGGATCCCCCGCAGCGCAATATCCCACTGTCCCTGTTCTAGTAGCCGCCGCACCGTTGCCGTTGCGTTCTCTGTAAACGTCTTCTGTTCCAGACGGAACAGCTCGATGCCTCGCATGGCCAATTTCCACTGTCCCTGGTCCAGCAACTGCTCGATGATAGCAGCGGGCGGAAAACGATCTTGCAAGCCAAACTCATGGATCGATCGCAGGGCGGCATCCCACAGTTTCTGCTCCAGAAGATGCCGTACGCCAACGCTCGCGGGTTCGACGAATGCGTCGCATTGCAGCTCGAACATTTGGATTCCCCGCAGGGCGGCATCCCACCGCCCCTGCTCCAGCAGCCGCCGAACGGCTCCGGCGGCGGTCGATGCGAAGGCTTGCTGTTGCAAGCCGAACTCCTTAATCCACTGCACCCCAGCATCCCATTGTCCTTGTTCGAGCAAGCGAGCGATGGCTGGCTGGGGTGGAAAGCGATCTGCTAGTCCAAATGCACGGATGCCTCTGAGGGCACCTGCCAACCTGCGGTCCTTCAGTAGTCGACGAATGATTGCCTCCGGCCGAAACCGATCCGTCAAGGCAAATTCCACCATCCCCCGCAGCGCCATATCCCACTGCCTCCGGTGCAGCAAACGCCTGACACCCACGCTAGCCGCTTCGGCAAACGTTCCGCGTTGCAACTTGAAAGACTGAATCCACTGGAGCCCCGCATTCCATTGTCCGTGCTTCAGCAGCCGTAGAATAATTGGGTCGGGCCGAAAACGTTCTTGCAGATCAAAGGCACAGATGCCTTCCAGCGCCTCATTCCATTGTCCGTGTTTTAGGAGTTTTCGTATGATTCGCTCGGGCGGAAAATAGTCTTCCAGCGAAAACCCACGAACAACCCGGAGCGCTAAATGCCACTGCTTCAACCGTATACACAAATCAGTCAATGCTCTGCCCCTATCAATGAGTTTTTTTGCGATGGCATCGCCCTCAGAAGTTGGTTTGATCACCTCGATCGCCCACTTAATCAACCGACGGAATAAAGTCAACTGGTTCCTGACGGGCATCTCGACCACCCGCAGAATCACTGCAAGGGTTTCCTCAGGTCGTATATTTTCAAGGCGGAACGCCAAGCCGAGAAGGAACAGATGAACGGGAGCGAATTGGTACTGGTCC
>BEIM01000146.1 GCA_002898995.1 bacterium HR36 | reverse complement strand
TAATGGCCGCCGTTACCGTGTAGCCGAGCCAGCGCCATCGGCTTTTCGCAGCAGGTGTCGGTTCGGACATGGTTCCTTCCCCAAAAAGATTGCCCCAGCTTGCGGCACAAGGAGTCGGGGACGATCGCTATCCGAGTAGCCGCGGGATCCTGCGAGCGCCAGCGAACCAAGCTAGCAAAGCCGCATATTTCTTCGCCGCTTGGTGATTGTCGCCCCCGCGCGAAAGAGCCTAGCGTCGTGGGCCATGTCCTGCTGCCTGATGACAGCGCACGCAGTCCGGCTGGCCCGCCAACAGCAGGTGCTGCACCAGCTCTTGATGACACTCCACGCAATTGCGGCGCACAATCCGCTGATTCCAGGGATGAATCAGAATTGGCTCATGAAAATCCTGGAAAGTGAACGCCTTGGAGTGAAAAAATCCATTCCGCATTTTGGCCCACCATTTGCCAATGGTATCATGAGGCAAGTGGCAATCGTTGCACACGGCCACGGTATGATGCCCGGCTTTTTGCCAACCGTCGTAGTGCTCGCGCATGACATGACAGTTGATGCACGCTTGCGGATCCTCGCGGAGATACGAGGTGGCTTCGGCATAATAAGCGGTGTACGTCGCCGCGCCGAGCAAGATGCCCAATAGGCCCGATAACGCCAGCCCCGAAAGGGTGACGCCGCAACACGCCGCCAAGGCATCGGTAATCCTTACCGAGAAGCTCCTAAGTATTCTCATGGCCGACCGTAAGTGCCCATCAGCTCCGCTTGGTCGAGGATGTGCCCGTGCATAGCTTTCAGCAACATGTCGCGCGTGGCCCCAGCGGGCAACCCTAACAATGTGTCCAGGGCATACAAACGAAAGAAATAGCGGTGCGGCTTGCCACGCGGCGGTGAAGGGCCGCCGTAACCGATACGGCCAAAATCATTGCGTCCTTGGCGGGAACCATCGGGCAGATGGTCGTATTTGGGAACGCCGCCGGGAAGAGAGCGAACATTGCCGGGAATGTTGAAAATCACCCAGTGCACCCACAACCCGCGCGGGGCATCAGGGTCCTCACAGACTAGCGCGAACGATTGCGTGCCCGCAGGGGCATCGGTCCAGCTTAGCGGCGGCGAATGGTCCGGGCCATCCGCCGTGTGCTCCTTCGGTATGGTTCCTCCTTGCGCAAAAGCCGGACTCGTCAATACCATCGGCATAGCCACTACTCCCGTTAGCGTTTTTCTAATAGTTGGAAGCAAATTCGGCTAGCTAACCTACCCAAGCCGACCATTTGCGTTGTATAGTAAGAAGAACACTCTTGCCGTTACTCTCGAAACGACGCCTACCAACCATGAGTGCGATAATTCACGCGCCTTCGCCCCGGGCGCGCCTGACAACAGAACTCGATTTCTCCGAAAAGCTCATACGCCACAACCTGCTCATGGAGAGCCTGTTTTCGCTTTTCAACGGGTTCTTCATGGGCATGATCCTGTTTGCGGCACCGGCAATCGCCGCCACGTGTTTCCCGGTGGATGCCGCGACCAAGATGGCATACGTAACGGTGATCACCTGCGCGTTTCCTTGCGGGGCGTTTCTGGGACCAATGTGGGCAGCGTGGGGCCGATGGGTAGGCATGCACCAACTCGTTCTGCAAACCGCCCTGCTAGCCAACTTGCCGTTGTTTGCCTTGTACTGGGTGGAAAACGGTGCCGCGTTCACCGCCATCATTGCCCTGGCCCAGCTCTTTCATTCGGGAATGCGCATGGGGCAATCGAGCACCTACCATTGCACGTATCCGCGGAGCTTGTTCGGACGGGTGCTGGGGGTGTTGATTTTCTGGAATTATCTGGGAATGGTGGTTGCCGCCTTGCTAGCAGGGCAGGTTTCCGATTACGATCCGCGTAGCTACCAATGGCTCTATCCGTTGGCTGGTCTGTGTGGCTTGGTTGGCTGCACATTTTACTCCCAGCTAAGATTGCGCCATCGCGGCAGTGTAGCGCCGCTCAACACCTGGAAAGCAGGCTGGCATCGTGCCCGGCAAGTTTTGGAGCACGATCGGCGATTCCGGTACTTTGAAATGGCATTTTTCCTGTCGGGTTCGGCGTTTTTCGTGAGTTGGGGCATCAGTATTGTGCTGGCTCACGAACGGCTTGGCTGGGACACAGGAGCAATCACCCTGTGGATGACCGTAGTCCCTCAGCTGATACTGGCGTTGACCTCGCCGGGGTGGGGCTGGGTGCTGGATCGGATCGGCATTGTCCGCACCCGCCTGCTCATTGCTATCGTTATGACCTTCTACTTGGCGTGCTATCTGGGCGGGCTGGTCTGGCTAATTCCCGGCCTGATGTACTTGGGCAGCGTGTTACGCGGTGTGTCGGAAGGTGGCGGACAGGTCACCTGGGCATTGGCGTCGGTCCAGTTCGCCCCGGCGCCCGAAGATATTCCCACCTATAACGGCATCCATTTCATTTTCAACGGCCTACGCGGGCTCGTGATGCCCTGGGTCGGCAAATGGTTGGCAATATTTGCGGCCGGCTTGCCCTTAGGGCTTTCGGTCATCATATCCGCCATCAGTGTCGGCGTGATTTGCTGGTCGCTGCGCTGGGAACAGGCTGCCAGCCCGCATCCCCCCACTCACGAGTAACCAGCCCTTCACTCCCAACTAACAGCGTTTTGCACGAGTGTCGCTGCGTTCACCGTTCGAGGGCGGAAATCGTCGGCGTTGTCTCCACACTAGAGGGCACTTTGCGCCGTACTAACAACATGCTAGGCCCCGCTAACACGTACAACCAACACAGCCCCAGCAGTGCCACCTCCTTGAAGAACACCAGCAAAAATCCTGCGATGATCACCTCGACGACTTCGGTGAAAGGTCGGCGACGATGGAGCAAGCGCGTCGCCAAGTGAGGATAAGGAATGCGCGACACCATCAGCAGAGCCACCAAGGTCGCACCCAACGGTGCCAGCCAATGCACCGCCTCGCGGACTTCAGCAGGCAGCCACGGATATGGCATCGGCGAATAGCGCAGCAGCACCAAAGCGGCCAGGCATCCTGCCGCCGCCGGCGAAGGCAACCCCTGGAATGTCTTATGGCTCTTCGCGTCCAGGCTGCTTTGCACGTTGAACCGCGCCAGCCTCAGCACCGCGCACACCATGTATAGCAAGGCGATGAGGAGGAAGATCTCGCCGGCCAAGCGGTTGGAAAACACGCTGCCCAGTTGCAACAACATAAAGCCTGGGGCGGCTCCGAAACTAATCGCATCGCATAAGCTATCCAGCTCCGCACCAAACTGGCTGGCCGTCCGCGATCGCCTCGCCAAGTAGCCATCAAACATATCAAATACCATCGCCGCGAAAATCAACCAGCCAGCTGCGTACAGGGCCGACTCGTTGGGCCAATTGCTGGCCAAACCTGCTCCAGTTGCCAGCATAATCGCCGTAAAGCCGCAAGCGGCATTCCCAAGGGTGCACAACGTCGGCACGATTGCAATCCGCCCCACTCGACTATCTCCGTAGCAGTTCTCGAGCTACACTTGCCATCATTATAGCCACTCCTCCGGACGTCATTCCAGCAAAAAATCACGCTAGTCCCTGTCGGTTTTCCCACAACTTGGGGGCGGACCGAAAAAAAGAACCCAAGTCCTCAACGCGTTCAGGCGTTGCCAGCGATATCCCCCGAGCTTGTCGCGTACGCCGCTTGGCAGATCCGCTGCCGTGGTCTTTGGCTGAGCTTGTTGCGTGCAGGACGCAAGGGGCTACTAATTGGTGTGGGAGCTTTTCTCCAAGCTTTGCCCTAGCCAGCGCATTTTTCAGCGGAGTGGATTTCGGTTCCGACACTGGTTACGCGGATGATTCAGGAGCGCTCGACTCAGCACGTCGTGGCACGCTCCGGCACACTACGCGAAGGTCAGCGGTTTTCTCTGCGTCCCCTGGGTCGCCGTGGTCAGAGCAGCGCAAACGCCACTGCGCAGGCACGCTCGATAGCCAGAAATACACAGCGAAAAAGCTATCTTCCGTCAGCTCCCCGGCCAAGCTGCGCAGCGCTGCATCGGAAAAAAAGACGATCGCACCGATGCGAACGTGATGGCAATGGGTCAGCCAGCCGCTTCTGGGGCGCTGACAGCGTGAAGCGTTAGGCTGAGACGTGGCGTGAACGAAGAAACCGAGTCATTTTGCGAATTGGGCGCAGACGTTTAAAGGGCACGCTACCAAGGTGTGCTGGCCATTGTTGCCAGAGGGTAAAGGTGGGGAGCAAATGGCCGGGGTGTCCAATGTTGAATAACCAGCTATAGAGGACGCTGTTATGGAGTGGTGGATTTAAAGCCTTATCCCGTGCGGATGGTCGATTGACGAACAGAAGGGGAAGCTCGAACGTAAGATAGGATTGAAGGTGAACGGTTGGAAACATTTGGGCCAAGCGTCTTGAATTTATGTCAGCCGCCTCACTGCCTGACCGAAGGCGGAGCTGGCTGATGAACCTGCCTAGTGGCAGGCTTTGGTAATTTCAGAGCCTCCGCTGCGGATCCTGCCTTGCCCGACAAACCTGCGTTCCTGGAAACGCTAAAATCGCTCTACCAATTGTTCGGCGACACGAGTTGGCCGAGCTATCGAATTGTGCCGCCAGCCTCCGTGCCGCCACCGTACCATCGGTTATTGGTGCATCACGAGCATATGACGGTAACGATGGAGGCGTTTCACGGGGGGCCAGTGCGATTGCAGGTCTTGGCGAGGCGGGTAAGCGATGCGTGGTACGGCCGCAAAATTTTGCTGTTGCGCGAGCAGTGCCCTGTACAGTTCGGGATTATGCGCATCCATCTTGAGCTGTGCCCCCCTGCCGTTCGTGCCGCTATTCTGCGTGAGGATACGCCTTTGGGTTATATTCTCATCGCGCACAACGTTCTGCGTTACATTGAGCCGCTGGCCTATTTGCAGGTTGTGCCCGATGCGGCGCTGTGCAGGTGGTTCGGTCTAGCTCAGCCTCGTGAGACCTATGGCCGGATCGCGGTGATTCACTGTAATCGTCAGCCCACCGTGGAGTTGCTGGAGGTGTCGGCACCGTTGCCGTTGGCAACACAATGATGCTTGCTGCCGTTGAAAATGCCGCCCCTTTCCAACAACTGCGCGACTCGCCCAGTTTGGTTCAAATCATAGTTGCCAGGGCCTGTGGTGCAAAAGGCAAGCTGAATGTTGCCGTAACTGCCTGGCAATTTTCGGAAGCTGCTACCTGATAAGGTGTTACGCAAGCCAGCGGGATATTGGTCAGTTGGAGGTTGTGCTCCTCAGCAACCCACGCAAAGAACGCGCCAACTTGCTGTGGCAACCATGCGCGGTTGGCCTATAATATCCTGCCCGCGCAGTAGAAAACTGTCTGCGGTCGTGCCGAAATTATGGTCGGGCCTGCCCATTCATTTACACCTGCATAAAAGGAGGACGAATGCCGCTAAAAATGAAATTGCGTCCCAACGAGTCTATTGAACAAGCGGTGAAACGCTTTAAAAAGCTCCTGGAACGCAGCGGTATTCCTAAAGAAGTTCGTCGGCATGAATACTACGAAAAGCCGAGCGAGCAACGTCGGCGGCAGCGGTTACGCAAACTGAAGGCCATCCGCAAGCGGCAAGCCCAGCTGGCCGAAGGTTAGCCCAACCGTTATTGCTCCGAGCACTGGCGCAACTGAGGAGCTGAGATTTTGTGCGCCTGGCTCTCTGAAAATAACTCAGACCGTGAACAATTGGCCGAATCCTTTCCCAGGACTCCTGACGTGGCTCCATCCGCTGATCAACCCCGCGACTATACCCCGTACCAGCGGGAAGTGATCCGCCGTTATTATGAGAACCTCCCGAATAACTTACTGCGGCGGCTGGAAGAATTGGTCGGCGATTTGTATTTGGCCGAGGGGAAAAAGCGCGAGCGTTTGTGGGAGCGAACGCGGCAGGTTCTGAGGCAGCTGGAGATTCCCTCGTCGCGAATCGAACACATCCTGAGCCGCCGTGACCCGGCCCTGGTGGCAGAAGTAGTGCAGGAATTGTTGCGGCGCGGGCCCTAAGCGGGACAATTCCACAAAGACATAGTCATGCGGCCAAGTGGGTTGCGACGGGCGGGCTCGTGAATGCCTGCCAGGTTTGGCGGGCGCAATTTTCCCAGGTAAATCGCCCAGCCCAGACGACGGCGGCCCAATTAGGAGCGGCGGTGCATTCACCGTGGACGACCAGGCGACGTAAAAGACCATACCAGGCGTCGGCATCATCTGCAGGCACGCGGATGGCATAGGACGCCAGCGTTTCGCGAAACACGGGTAAATCCGCGACGATTACTTGCCCACCGCAAGCTAGCATTTCCATCGGCGGCAAGCCGAATCCCTCGTACAGAGATGGGTACACCAGAGCGCGGGCGCCGTTGTAGAGGGCCACCAGCCAGTCCTCGGGAACGTAGCCGAGCGAATAAATCCCCTCGCTGGGACCCGTAGTCGCGATCAACTCGGCCAAGCGCTCCGCTTGCCAGCCATATTTTCCCACCAGCACAAAAGGCACCGCTTGGCGATAACTGCGCGGCAAACGGAGATATGCCCGCAACACCAGCTCCAGGTTTTTCCGCGGCTCCAGTGTGCCAACAAATAGCAGATAGTCTGTGGGTAAACCTAGCTTGGCCAAGGCGAAGCGCACCTGGGACCGCGAACACGGGCGCAGACGCGAACGCACTCCAGGATAAGTGACCTGGATGCGCTCAGGGGCAATCCCGCAATGTTTGATAAGCTCCTGCCGAGTGAACTCGGAAACGGTGAGTATGTGCTGCGCGTGTATCAGGCTCCGCTCCAGGTACTTTTCCAGCCAGCGAACACGGTAGCTCGGATGCCATTGTGGAAAAAGTATCGGCGAGAGATCGTGGACGGTGATAGCGGTAGGCACATCGAAACAGAGAGGTACGAAATTCGGTTCGTGGTACAAATCCGCGCGCACGGTGCGCAGCTGCGAGCGCAACCGTCTCCCCAGGTACCAGCGCAGTGCTTCGCGCGCCGCTATGCTCGCTCCGTTCATCCAGCTTGCCCCGCACGAAAGCCATTGGAAGGAGACCTGAAGAGCTCCCGTCTGCCGGCCAGCGAACCCACGACGCGGGTCGGGAGCCTGAGTGCGGCCTTGGTACCACCGCGCCAGCCCACCCTGGGGGAACACGATTGCCGCATCGCCCGCCGCTGCGGTTTGCTGCAAGGCAGCGACGAGTTGACGGGCGTAGTGCCCAACGCCTGCCGGCGGACCCAGACCTGACCATACATTGACTAGGACTCGCATGGTCAGTTTCCTCGCCCACGCGATTACCCAGACCCGGTGTTTTTGTCAAGTTCTGTAAAGGCCGACGCATCTCCAGTCTTGCTGGCGGGTAGAACAACTTGGGGATGTCTTCGAAGTGGTTTTTGAGCAAGGAGTTATGTAATTCTTGACTTTGAGAAGCTTCCCAGATACAACGAGGGCCCACTCCGACAGCCACGGACGCTAATGGGAATTGGCATATCTCTGGCTTCCGCAGAGCAGGTACAAGCAGGGCGCGCTATGACAGCCGTGGACGTCCTGACTTGGATTAGCGGTGTATGCTCGGACGTGCACAAGTGGCAGGGCCATACCCTCGCCCACATCGTGGCCGTGGCCGTTTGCGTTGGTCGCGTGAGTTTGCCGGAACTGGGCAGATTGTTGGCCAGGCAATGCCAAGGCTTGGCTAAGCACGCGATGAAACGCGTGTGGCGGTTTATCGCGAATACGCATGCGCGACCGAGACCGCGGCGGTTGCGACGAGGCTGAGTTGCGAACCCTCCTTGAATATGGTGAAGACGATGTCCTCGCCCTAAGGGCCTGGCGCAGTGGCAGGACCAGCTGGGTCGGCGGGCCTCACCGAGGACAGGGGTCGAAAAATTACGGCTCGGCCCCTAGGTAACGCAGGGAGCAGCGGCGGTCTAATCGCTATGAAAGAGTGGGTCGGAGAGTGCCTCAGCCACGAGAAGCGGTGGAAGTACGGCTAGCCGTCGGGCGTCGCCCTCCGAGGCAACAGCATTTTTCTTCGCA
>BEIM01000145.1 GCA_002898995.1 bacterium HR36 | reverse complement strand
TGCTGTTACGGATGCGATAGACCCGCGTATCGCCGACATGACCGACCCAGGCGCCAGTCGGATGCAATACCAGCGCCGTCGCCGTGGTTCCCGTACCTGAAAAACCCAAATTCTGATGCCCCAGTTGGAAGATGTCTCGATTCGCCTCCTGAAAGGCACGATACAAAGCCAGGGCCGGTTCCTGTTCGGCGTGCTTAGCAAACACATGCGGAATAATCTCCGCTGCTTTCTTACTCGCCTTCTCCCCCACGGCGTGCGCGCCCATACCATCCGCCACCAAAAAAATATGTCCGCGCTTCAGCCACTGCTCATCATTGCTGGCTGCCAAGGCAAGGTAGCTGTCCTGATTATGGCTGCGCCGCACGCCGACATCGGTCAAACAGGCGTATTCGACCCGGCAGCTTCCCGCCATCTCGCTCATGACCACACCGTTGCTGTCAATCCTGCCGCCCTTCCTCTCTGATGTATGGTACCATACCCGCGCCGTCCTGGCGAGTTCCCTCACGAGAAAATCCGATTGCTAGTTGGCCACTCTTTGCCCATCTGACGCGCACAAGCACGATGGCGCGCTGTTCGGGGGCTAGGATGGCATAAGGAATGGCCTGGTGCGGGACAACGCAGGGGGGTAGGCGTGAAGCGACCCCGGAGCAAATGGTCTGGGAATGGCGTATGGCGGCTGCGCGACATGCGACCTGATATGTACCGGGATAACAGCAGTGGGTGTTGCCCGTTAGACAATCTGCTTACGGCCTTCCGCGAAACAACGCGTTGCTGCGAAATTGCCAAACCACGTTCAACGTGCGGCACCCTAATGCATGCCGTCGGCGAGACAACGTGTTGGTGGGCGATGCAAAGGCACAACAGCCGCCAAAGCTGGGGCGTCGGCCCGACAGGTTTACTGGAGACTTCGTGCTGGTATGTGGAGGATTTCTCTGGCATCACGAAGTTGATAATTTGTGCACAGGAGCAGGAGGGATGAGAGCGAGTGAGGGGGAAGAAAAATCATGCGCACCCAGACAGCCAACGCAGCGAGGGAGCCAGAGAACCGAAAAAGCGGGCAAAGATTGCGCTGGATGGCCAAGCTCGCGGCGATGCTACTAGCGGTGATGGCGCTATGGGCGCTGGCTGGGCAGGAACAAGCCGAAGAAACTCACACTTTCCAAATTCGCTTCGGCCTGCGAGATGCGGAGCCGCGCGACTGGTCGGGAAGTTTGCAAGTGACAGGCGGACGCATTGTTTCGGCGAGTGGTTGGCGCACGGAAGCGAAAGACAGTGTGCAGTGGGATGCGGCTCAACCCCAGCAAGTGCGCTGGCAAATAGCCACGCACTCGATGATCGCCCCGGGCGAACGCTATCGTTTGCAAGTGCCTGGTCAACCGACTCCCCAGCTGAAGATGACGCCATGGGCAGCTGGCTTGCTCTTGACTTTAGCGGGCAAAGATCCGCAATGCCAGCTGCGACTGGCTGGTGGCGACGTAACGTTTCGTGCGTCGCAAGTCCGATTGGGGAAAGCGCACCTGCTGCTAGATGGGCAGGTGGCGGTAGTGCGGGTGCCGCCGTTTTCCCTCGTGCGTCCGGCGGATTCCCCAAAGACGCCGCACCCTCGGCAAGACGATTACCCGGCTTTGTGGGTTTCGCCACAAGGCCAGCAGTATCTGGCGTGGTGTAGTTACCAGCGGGAGAAAGACCGTGTACTGTTGGCCTGGCGCGACGGGATGGGGGATTGGTCGCATCCTTTGGAAATCGCTGGGCCGGGTGACCATTTCCGCGTGGCGGTTGCGGGAAACAACGAGGGCTTGTGGGTGGTTTGGGCGAGTCAACGCGAAGGGCACTGGCAGCTTTATGGTCGGCATTTGCCGGTTCGTTCGGGACAACCGAAACCGGCGGCGTTGTCGGCGGTCGTGCAGTTGACCGAAGGCACGGGGCCGCATTTTTGGCATCGCATGTGTGCTGATGGCCGCGGACGAGTCTGGTTGGTCTGGCAGGGTTTTCAGAACGGCCAATCGGATATCTGGGTGCGCTGTGCTATCGGCCGGCAATGGTCGCCGCCACACAAGGTCAGCACCAGCGAGGCAAACGATTGGGATCCCGCTGTTGTCGCCGACACTAAAACCGATCGTGTGTGGATAGCGTGGGACAGTTATGCACCTGGCTACTATGCCATTCGCGTACGTCCGGCCAGCTTTTCCGAGGAACACAGTCGCATCGTCTTCGGAGCTGATGAAGGTGAGGCCTTGGGGCAGAAACCCGGTTGGTTCCAGGCCCACGCGAGTTTGGCCTGTGATAACGAGGGACGAGTATGGCTGGCTTGGGACGAAGGAACGCCCAACTGGGGCAAGGACTACGGTTTGCTTTTCTCGGATCGAGGTGGAACGGGTTTGTACGCCGCTCGGTGTGTTCGCGTGCGTGTGCGGACAGAGCAAGGTTGGCAAAGACCAGCGCAAGAAATCACGGCAGCGTTGCCGGCAGAGATGCGCGAGTTCCAGGAATTGCCGCAACTGCAGACGGATAGTCAGGGCCGCGTTTGGCTGGGCCTACGTTATCGCATCTGCCGCCGACCTCGGGATGACGGCTGGGCTGCCGCCGGCCGATGGGAAGTGGCTGCTCTTTGTTGGCTGGGAGATCGGTGGTCGGAACCAATTCCGCTAGAGGCATCGGCCGGCCGGAATGACATGCGTCTGGCTTCGGGCGCCGACGCCCGGGGCCGCGTTTATTTTGCTTACCCATCCGACAACCGGGGTTGGGCTCCGCCTCTGTTGGGAGAGCGAAACCTTCATCTGACCGTCTCGGTGCTTGCGGGCGAGTTGCCCGTGGCGGCTCCAAAACTGTTGCCCGTCGAAACACCAATGGCCGCGCCGCCTGCGGTGCACCCGAAAGAAGCGCAAGAAGTTGCGCGCATCCGAGAATATCGCATTCGACATGGCGGCAAGACTTATCGCATCGTGCGAGGCGACCTGCACCGTCATACAGACATTTCCAACGATGGCGTGGGCGACGGTTCGCTTATGGATTTGCACCGCTATGCTTGGGATGCTGCGGCCCTCGATTTTGTTCTCGTCGGCGACCACAACATGGGACACGATCGGGAATACCCCTGGTGGCGGACGCAGAAAGCCAACGACCTGTACAGCGTGCCCGGGCGGTTTTTATCGCTTTATGGCTATGAACGGAGCGTGCGTTATCCGAACGGCCATCGCAATGTCATCTGGACCGAACGGGGCCACCGCACCTTACCCCTGCCCAATCCAGCAATCCCGGGCCAAATGGCAAAGGATACGGATCGGCTTTATGCCTACTTGCGTGAAACGGGCGGCATCTGTACACCACACAGTTCGGCGACCGAGCAGGGCACCGATTGGCGGCAATGCGATGGGACTCTCGAGCCCGTGGTCGAGTTATTCCAGGGATTCCAGTCCGCGTACGAAATGGAAAACGCCCCGCTTTCGATAGACGCCCAGACGAAAGTGGTACATGAGAGTTACCAGCCATCGGGTTTTGTGGTGAACGCCCTGGCTAAAGGCTATCGTCTGGGTTTCCAGGCTTCCAGCGATCACGTCTCCACACATGTCAGCTATGCCTGTGTACTCGTGGAGGAGTTCAGCCGGCAGGGAATTGTCGAGGCCCTGCGCCAACGGCACTGTTATGCCGCCACAGACAACATCATTTTGGACGTCCGCGCCCAACCCTTCGGCATTATGGGAGATGAAATTGCCGTCCCTCGACCAGTTCTGGACATCCGCGTGATCGGAACCGGCCCCATTGATCGCGTGGAGATAGTGCGGAATGGTCAGGTGGTGTATCGTTATCAACCAGAACGCGAAACGGCCGAGGTGCACCTGCGCTACGAAGACCAGGCCCCTGTCAAGGCTCGGATCAGCTACTATTACGTCCGCGTTCAGCAAAAGAACCGTCACATGGCCTGGGCCTCTCCGATTTGGATGCGAATAGCGCCGTAGAACTGCTGGCGTTGGCCATTAGAGGCGTTTTTCCTGCCGCTAGAGTAGCCTTTTTTATTATCGCGCTGGCCTTGATCACAACAACAACGCATATATTCGCAGAGTTCATGCGAGGTGGCTTTTTACTTTGGACTGGGCTTGATGTCGATTCCAGTACAACATGGCGCCACCCGAAGATAACGACAGTTTCATAGCTGGCTTCGTCAACGATGTGGTACGCTGGGCACGTGCCCCGCGACTGAATGAAGCCCAGCCATTCCCAGACGGCAAGCTATACGGCTCGGACGCCAACCACCCGCGGCGATTCGGCAGCGCGCATCGCTCGGGGGCCAATTTCGTCTTTGCCGATCGCTTGGTGCGTCTCATTCGCCACGGTGCCGATCCGGCGATCTTTTATCTGCTGGCCATCCGATTTGATCACCTTGCCGTGGACCCGGCCAAAGTGCAATAATCGCTGGCGACTCGAGCCAACCGGGGCTCATTTCGATCCAGTGGCCTCTTAGTCCAGACGCGGAGCGCATCCCAACGATGCCTCCGCGTCTGCTTGTGTATGGGTCGCGCGATCCGATTCACTGTACAGCCGATCCAGGAGATGGCGGTATTTTTCCAGGACGAATTGGCGGCGGATTTTCAGGCTGACGGTCAGTTCGTCGGCTTCAAGGCGAAACGGCTCGGGCAACAGGACAAATTTGCGGATTTGCTCCCAGCTGGGCTGGTGCATCAGCAGCCGATCCAGCTCCTCGCGAAAGAACTGCAGAACGGTTGGATGGAGCAGGAGTTGTTCGCGAGGCAGGTCGGTCAGTTGATATTGCTGGGCAAGCTGAAGCAAGGTGGCCTCGCGGGGAACAATCAGCGCGGTCAGATAACTCCGTCCGTCTCCGCTGACTACTGCTTGTTCGATATGCGGGCTGCCCGCCAGCAGACTTTCCAGTTCGGTCGGGACAACCTTCTTGCCATTGGAGAGGACGAGTAAGTCTTTTTTGCGACCGGTAATGGTCAGAAAACCATCGGCGTCGAGAAAACCCAGGTCGCCGGTGTGAAACCAACCGTCGGCCAGGGCCTGCTGTGTGGCTTCCGGATTGCGCCAGTATCCTGGAGTAACGTTCGGGCCGCGTACCAGAATTTCGCCATCCTCGGCAATGCGAATCTCCACGCCGGGTAAGGCCTGGCCAACCGTGCCAATCCGGTTCTGCTCCAGGCGATTGAAACTGATAACGGGGGAGGTTTCGGTTAGGCCATAGCCTTGGAGCAAGGGAAGCCCTGCATCCCAATACGCCTCCGCGACAGCGCGAGGCAGCGGGGCCCCGCCGGAATTCAAGCGCTCGATACGCTCCCCGAAAACGCTGCGGAGCCGGCAGCGCTGGCGTGCGGGATCAGGATCCCGGCAGGCGGCGAGGATTTTTTCGTACACTCGTGGCACGGCTGCGAAAGAGGTCGGCTGCACCTGGCGCAAATCGTCCACGATGTTTTCCACCGATTCCGCCAGCACTAGTAAGAACCCGCCCGCCAGGCTCAGGTAATAATCCACCAGCCGACCGTAGATGTGGCTATACGGAAGCCAACTGAGCACCACGGTGTGCGGGCCCAGGTTCACCGATTCGAGCATGGCCAGGGCGTTGCTCAGCAGATTCCCGTGGGTCAGCATCACGCCCTTGCATTGGCCGGTCGTCCCCGAGGTGTACATGATGGTGGCCAGTGTGTTGTGGGAGAGATCGGCGATGCGCTGCGCCAGTGGCGAGAAAAAGCGTGAGCGTTGTTGCCAGCCACGGCTTACCAGGGCCGACCAGCGTTCGGCGAAGCGACTGGGGGACTCGCTGAAACAGACGATTTTCCTGGGCGGGTGGGTTTGTCTAGCCCAGTCGGCGATCGCCTCAGCCGATGCGGCATTGCTCACAAACACCAGCCGCACCTCGGCGTGTTCGAACTGAGCCAGCACCTGTTTCGTCGGCAGCGGCGCATGGGCGGGGACACACACGCCGCCTGCGGCCATGATGCCCAAATCGGCCAGCAACCATTCGGGACGGTTTTCCGACCACAAGCCGATACGGTCGCCCGGCTGGATGCCCTCGGCAAGCAACGCGACGGCCACCGCCAGCATCCGCTCGGCCAAACCCTCCCAGGACAAATCGCGCCACCACCCGTGCTCCTTCCAGCGGATAGCTGGTCGGCTTCCGATCCGCTCGGCCTGTTGTAACACCAGTGCCGGCAAACTCGTAGTGTGGCCCAAGCTCGCAGGCATGAAGCGCATGTTTGGATCCCCCGCAGGGTTTACACGATCTTACAGACGACGCGTATAGATGCTACTCTTAGGCGTCTTGGGCGACAGCGTTGAGCCGATACAGTCTTGCTGACGACACCCTTGAGACAGACGGGGCGGGCACCGTCGTTTGCGTGGATCCCCGCCAGCGCTTCCTCAAGCTGAAGTTCCCTTCGCGTTCGGCTGGCGTCCTGCTCGAACGTCCCAGACTTCTCCATTCTTGCTGCCGCTGCCGAATGTCACTGGCGTTCGCGGACCTGGAATTCGAGTTTCCAGCGGTGTTGTGGCTCACGGCCCAGACACCACAGCTCCAGCGTACCTACTGCGGTAACATGGCTGTGCAATCGCACGGGAACCAGCCGGCCCTCTAAGCCCGGGGCTTGCAGCGTCACTTCTAAAGCATCGAGTTCTTGGAGCTCATCTTCTCCCCAGTCTTCCAGGACGGTGCCGAGGGTGTCCTTACGGCGCGTGCTCGAGCCAAAAAAGCGGAAGCGCACAGGAACGCCGACTACCAGGCCAAATTCCTGCCCCGGCACATCGGCTTCCGTACCCTCTTCCATGCCGAAAGGCACGACACACACGGCCTTGACGGGCGGAGGCATTCCGGGCACCGCCGGCAAATTCACTGCCACACCGATATAGTAGGCGCGAGCGGTGCCACCGCGGATGCGAATACCCCGGCCGCGTCGCACCATGCCATAACAAGCGGCGCCGCGTGCCACAGCTAAATCGAGATCCGTGCCACTCAAGAGGCGCGGCGGCTTTGCACCCAACGATTGGGCCCAGCTATTGAGCACATCCACCAGCCGCTCTACCAAAACCCGCGCCTTGAACACCCCGCCATTGACAAGTAGCGCTGTGGGAAAAGCCGTAGCCGGGCGTTGTCCTTGCCGCCGTCGTTCTGCCAAGGCCGTTTGATGCCGACGCAAAAAGCTCGCCAGATGTCTTGTGATGGCTGCATCTGCTGCGTACGGCAATCCCAATTCTTGCAGACCGACCGTAGCCGTTGCCTGCGGTTCCGCCTCGAAATCTACCGCAGGGAAGAAGCCATCGAGCAAGAGCTGCCGCAATTCTGCTTGCGTCAATTCGCTGGTCAACGTGCCCCCGATGACCCGACTGCCGCGCCCTAAGATCGTGATCGGGTGCGCTGGCCTTTCTGGGTCGGCAAAAAGTTTTTCCTTGGCCTGCCGGCATGCTTGGGTCAACTGACGGAATTGCCCAAAGTCTAGCCGGATACCCTGGCGCGCGAATTTCTGCTGAAGGTAGTGGGCGAGGGCCAAATCCATGTTGTCACCGCCCAGCAAGATATGATCGCCGACCGCGATGCGTTCCAGGACGAGATTGCCTGCTTCTTCACCCACCGCAATTAAGGTGAAATCCGTGGTGCCCCCACCCACATCGCACACCAACACCACATCGCCCACCTCCACTTGCTTACGCCAATCAGGATGCGTGTGAATCCAAGCGTAGAAGGCGGCCTGGGGCTCTTCGAGCAAGGTGAGGTGTTCGATCCCGGCAGCCCGGGCGGCTTCCACAGTCAGTTCGCGAGCGGAGGCGTCGAACGACGCCGGCACGGTGAGCACCACTTCCTGCGACTCCAGCCGTTCGGTGGGAAACCGTTGCAGTTGACGATAATTCCATGCCTCCACCAGATGCCTCACGTACCGCGTACTGGCTTCCACGGGCGACACACGCCGTACGCCTTCCGGGGCCTGCCAGGGCAAAATGGCTGCGCGGCGATCTATTCCAGGATGTCACAGCCACGATTTTGCCGAAATGACTAACCGCGGCGGAACTAGCGCTCCATGGTGACGCGCAAACACCC
>BEIM01000144.1 GCA_002898995.1 bacterium HR36 | reverse complement strand
CGTGCAAGAAATCTGCCAGCGGCTGGAAAGTCCTCACAGACCAAATCTTCGCCTACGACCCCGATGGCGATACGATTACGGCGCAACTAGTCAGCGGGCTGAGCAACGGCACGCTTACCTTCAACCCTGACGGCACATTTACCTATACGCCGAACGCTGGTTTTGTAGGCACTGATTCGTTTAAATTCGCCTGGACGGATTCGTTGGGGGTGCTAGGTGCAGTGGCCACTGCGGTGATTTTTGTGATCAACGAAGCTCCGCAGGCAAATAACGACGAATATTACGTGCTGGCCGGAAGTGGGGTCCGCGGTGATCTGCTGGCTAATGACAGAGACCCGGATGGTGACGCCTTGCGCGTGGTCAAGATCAATGGCGAGCCGCTGAGACAGCTGATCCAACTCCCATCGGGAGCCCAGCTAGTCATATCACCTAATGGGAAGTTTACTTATGTGCCGGCTGCGAGCCAGCACGACGACGATTGTTTCACCTATACAGTTTCAGATGGTGTTGATTCTGCGACGGCGACAGTCACAGTGTGGACCGTGGGGATTCGTGGGGTCGAATGGGTTACTTTCAGCGGCGGGCATACGGTTTACTCCGACCCGAGGACTGGCCCGACAAGAGCGTTTCTCGATGGGGAGCCCTATAGCGACCGGCACTGGTTGGACAGCAATCTCGATGGCGATGCCGATGATCCTGGGGAACATCGCTGGCCCTATGCCTATACCCGTTCCAGTCGGTTAGAAGTGTCGGCGCAATTCGTCTTAGACACTGAGTGGAGAGGTGGGCCAATCTTTGTGCGGGCCAGCGGACCCGATGGTATTCGCATAGGCTTGGCAGCGTGAGATGCGTAGGTTGGGGGCGCGATGGGTGGTGCCTGAGATTGGTTTGTAGACACAACGATCCTGTGGCTCCACAAGCCACTCCGAACCATGGCGCGATGAGGTGGGCCGTGACATTGATTTGTGGGCACCTTCGCGAAGCCTGGCCAAGTTGCCTGGGAGCGCCGGCGCGATGAGGTAGGGTCTGACATTGTTTTGTGGGTGGTTAGTCGGCAGCGAGTCGTGGAAGGTGGTAGCGCTATAAAGAGAGGTCGGAAGTCGGGGGGGTATCTGTTATGAACAAATCGTGGGAAATTTTGTCGCGAATAACAACTAATCTGGCGAACCCGGCTGGTCTGGTCTCTGCTATGAAAAAATGGTGGGAGAGGTTGTCGCGGGGTTGGGCAGGTTCGTAGGAAAAAGGCAGATTGCCGATGCCGAATGAAGAGTGTCCCCGAGAGACAAGGCTAAACAGGAGGAACAAGATGAAGCGGATTAGCGTTGTCATTGTGGCGAGTGTGGTAGTAGTGGCATTCGGACTGGGTCAGGAGAAGCCGAAGCCCAAACCGCCGGCGGTGCCGGCGGGAACACAAGTGCTGCGCGACCTCGCGTACGTTCCCAACGGCCATGAGCGTCAGAAACTCGATCTGTACCTGCCGAAAGAAGGAGCGAGGCCCTTGCCGCTGGTGGTGTGGATTCATGGTGGAGGGTGGCGAGCTGGGAGCAAGGAGGGCGTGCCGTTGCTGTGGCTGCTGGAGCGCGGTTACGCGGTGGCCAGCGTCAACTATAGGTTGAGCCAGCACGCTCCCTTTCCGGCACAAATCTATGATTGCAAGGCCGCGATTCGCTGGTTGCGTGCCAGCGCCTCGAAATATGGCATCGATCCCAATCGGTTTGGCGTAGCCGGTGGTTCGGCAGGAGGCCACCTGGTCGCTTTGCTGGGCACAGGCGGCGAGGTGAAGGAACTGGAGGGCGACCTTGGGACCACAGGTGTTTCCAGTCGGGTGCAAGCGGTGTGCGATATCTACGGACCCGCCGATTTTTTGCGTTTCGAACCGATGAATCGCGATCCGAAGTCGCCCATCTCCTTGCTGCTGGGAGGCACGGTCGAGGAGAAGAAGGATTCGGCGCGGTTGGCCAGCCCGGTTACCCATGTCAGCAAGGATGATCCCCCCTTCCTGATTCTCCACGGCACTGCTGATAAAACGGTTCCCATTTCGCAAAGCGAGATTTTTGAAAGGGCGCTGAAGCAGGCGGGCGTAGAAGTCACACTGGTGAAGATCGAAGGGGCGGGACACGGTGGCCCGCAATTCAACACGCCCGAAATCCGCAAAACTATCGCCGACTTTTTCGACAAGCACCTGCGCTCGGGAAGGTAAAGACAAGCTTGCACGGGCATTCAGTCGTGGCAAGATGGTGAAACGGCAGAGTAAGCCGGAGCGGCGCAGCACGAACTACCTGCGGCGTCGGTCATAATATCCGTCGGAGCGCCGCTACAGCGGGAGCAAAACCATGAAGCGCGTGCGGCCAAGCGCACTCGGAGGGATTGTGCTGATGGTAGCGATAGCGGGTGGCGTAACAGAACTGGGCAACTCTGGGCAGGACAGTCTCGAGGTGCGAGCGCGTGCCTTTATCCGCTACTACGAGGAACAGGTTCGCCCCCTGGAAATCGCGGTCAACCTCGCTTGGTGGAAAGCGAATATCACAGGCAAAGACGAAGATTTCAAAGCGAAGGAAGAGGCCCAAAACAAGCTGGATGCGGCTCTGAGCAACCGGGAGCGTTTTGCCGAACTCAAGGCCCTACACGGCCAGGTCAAGGATCGGCTGCTGGCGCGGCAAATTCACCTTTTATATCTAGCCCATCTGGAAAAACAGGTGGACCCAGAGTTGCTTCGCCAAATCGTGAGTAAAGCCAACGCCGTCGAAAAAGCCTTTAATGTCTATCGCGCCAAGGTCGGCGACCGCGAAATGACTGATAGCGAAGTGCGGCGTGTGTTTAAACAATCCACCGATAGCGCCTACCGCCAAGCGGTCTGGGAAGCTAGCAAAGCCGTAGGAAGCGTAGTTGAAAAGGACTTGAAGGAGTTGGTCCGACTGCGGAATCAAGCGGCCCGTCAACTGGGCTTCCCCGATTTTCATGCTCTGCAACTGTACATCAACGAACAGGATCAGGCAGAGGTCTTGCGCCTTTTCGATGAGTTGGATGCGCTGACCCGCGAACCATTCCGCCAATTGAAAGACCGGATTGATCGCGTGCTGGCCAGGCAATATGGCATCGCAGTCAGCGACTTGCGCCCCTGGCATTACAAGGACCCCTTCTTCCAAGAATCCGTCGCCGACTATACCGCGGACCCCCAGAACCCGAAACCTGCTGCCGATCTCGATGCCATTTATGCCAAGGCCGACATTGTGCGTATCTGCCGGGATTATTACGCTAGCTTCGGTTTACCCGTGGACGACATTCTGGCACGCAGTGATTTGTTCGAGAAGCCTGGAAAAAGCCCGCATGCCTTCTGCATTGATTTAGACCGTGAAGGGGATGTGCGGGTACTGGCGAACATCGTGGCCAACGAATACTGGATGAACACGATGTTGCACGAACTGGGGCACGCAGTTTACAGCAAGTATGTGCCGCGCAGCTTGCCCTACGTGTTGCGATCCGAGTCGCACATTCTGACCACCGAAGGCATCGCCATGATGATGGAGCGCGCTAGCAAGCAATCCGCCTGGGCACAGGCCATGGGTTTGCAGGTGCCAGACGCCAAAGCGTTCGATGAAACCGGCCAGCGCATGCTCCAGGCGCAACTGCTCATCTTTTCGCGCTGGTGCCAGGTTATGCTTCGTTTCGAGAAAGAAATGTACGCTCGTCCAGACCAAGACCTCAACAAACTCTGGTGGGACTTAGTTGAGAAATACCAGCTTGTGCGTCGGCCGGATGGGCGAAATGCTCCAGATTACGCGAGCAAAATCCACATCGTCAGCGCCCCGTGCTATTATCACAACTACATGCTGGGTGAAATGTTCGCTTGCCAAGTCCATCACACCATCGCGCGCGAGGTATTGCACACCACGCCCGACAAAGCCCTCTATGTTAATCGCAAAGAAGTGGGCAATTTTCTCAAGGAGAAAATCTTTGGCGCTGGCAGGAGCTTGACGTGGCAGGAGCTGACTCGCTTCGCTACTGGCCAAGACCTCAGTCCCAAGGCTTTCGCTCTCGATTTTGGTGCTTCCCCGTAAAATTCACGCCGATTCTCGCGGAGCCAGTCGGTTCCAATGGTAACGCCGCTCCTTCGCGTCTGTGCGGCGAACGGGATAGGCAACGCCTGCTCGATGATCACGGAGCAGCACGCCTAGCTAAGACTGGGAGGAAAGATGCCGTTGTGCCAGGAGCAAAGCGAACCTGGTTTACGGCGCGGGAAACGAGCACAATGCGGGAATCGCGGCTCGGAAAACGCAGGAGTCTATTGCTCTGGTTTACCTTCGGGTTTTTTCTCGGGGGGCTTGCCTTCTGCGGGCTTCTCGGGAGCAGTGGCAGCGCGTACGAGAGCACGCAGGTCGAAGAAGCCCATCTGCAACAAGAATTGCCGCACGCCCACCACATCCATCCCACGCCGACGTGCCTCCTGTTCCAGTTGTTCGTAAGAATCGCTCGGCCGGACGGGCTTGCCTTCTTCGCCCTCGGCTGGCTTGCGCGGTGGAAGCACTGGGTTGATACCGACCACTAACACATCAGTACGGTCGGTGAGCCGACCTTCAGGTTTGTATTCGGCACCATCGAAGCGCAAATGCATGTCTACAATGACGCCGCGTTCACGGAGGAGCTGTTTGAAGGTATCCGAATCATCTTTGCCGTCGCCATCGAGGTCAACAATACCGGCCAGGGCAATGTGCACGGGCTCGTTGGGTTTCCAGGCGCTATTGTAGATGAAATCACCAGCACGCACGGGTTCGCGAAGCAGGACGAACTTCTGGGAATCGGTGATCCAATACCGTTCATCGAATTCGTCCCAAGTTGGATCGCGCATTTCTTCGGGCTTGACGACTCGCGTCACCCGGGCGACCGCGGTGTCGCGGTCCACTCGCACCACTTGGATCATGGCCTTGATTTTGGGGATAAGTCGGCCATCGGGGCCCCGCGGGTAGACACTAAAGGTAATGCCTTCAGGCAAGCGATGGATTTGGCCGCGATCAATGGTCACCTCATCGCCTTCCGGGCTGACCCGCACAATGCGTCCACTGGGTTGTATCAACCGGGCCAATTCCAGGCGTGGCCGGGCTGCCGCACGCATTCGTTGCACTTCCGCTTCCATCTCGGCCAAGCGCTTGTTCATCTCCAGCAGCAGTTGTTTCTTTTCTTCATCCGACGCAGCGAGCAACTTTTTCAGCCGCCCTTGCATTTCCTGGTGCACCTCTTGCAACTTGCTCTGCAAACCTTTCAAGCGTGCCTGATACTCCTGCTCCTTTTTCGCCAGTTCTTTCTGATACTCGTCGCGTTGCCGGTCCAACTCCCTTTTGAGGTTCTCTTCGTTCCATTGTGCCTTGTAGTTGTCGTGGTCCTGCTGGAGCCGGTCGAGCTTGGCCTGCAGATCATCCAGTTTGCGTTTGAAATCGGCAGCTTGTTCGATCGCCTGTTGCAGACGTTTGGCCAGCGACGGTGCCTGGTCCTTGGACTTAAATGCCTCTAAGCGACCACCCTGCTCCACGCCGTACTTGCCAAGCATTTCATCCTTTTGGATAAACTCCAGCGTCTTGAGGAAGATATCTGGGACATCGCGGGAGCGGCTGGCTTCAGGGGCGCTGAGGTACTCGACGAGTCGGCGACACGCTTCGGCAAAATCACCGTCCTTCAGCGCTTCGTTCTCCGGCCAGATCCACGCTAACGCCAACGGTAACAGAAAGTTGCCGAACATGTCCAAACGCTTCCTGGTTTCTTGGAGCTCCTGCTCGGCACGTTGTTGGGCGTCCCGGGCCTGCTTGGTCTTGTCCTTCTCCAGGTAGAACAGCACTCCTAGGACCAGCGACACCAGAATGGAAAACACCAAGAAGACGATAATCACTGGGTGCGTCCCCTGACGGCCGGCTTCAGCTCTAGCGGCTCTGCGTGCCATAGGCAATCTCCTGCTTGATACAGAGCTTACGGGCGTCTTGGCCAGCGCCCAACTGTATGGGCTGGCGCAGATATGGTGTCCTCTATGGGTTAGTCTAAGTCGTTGTTGCAGTGCTGTCAATTTTCGCGCGCCGACGAAACGCCTTGGTTTGGCGGGCACATGCTCAGGCATTGAATTGTTGCGTGAGGCATCCTATGATGGGCAGGGATTTGCCAGTAGAGGTGGGAAACGCTTGGAGCTTCCAGGCCGGCACGATACCCAGGCGGCTCACAGCAGGTATAGCTAGCATGGCCCAGGAAAAACCTACACGGCGGCATGTTCTGTCGGCGTTGGTGATGAACCAGCCGGGAGTGCTGGCGCACATTTCCGGCATGCTTGCTTCCCGGGGTTTCAATATTGACAGTCTGGCGGTCGGCGAAACCGAAGACCCCAATCTGTCGCGGATGACCTTCGTGGTTATGGGCGATGATGCTCAGCTAGAACAGGTGCGCAAACAGCTGCAGAAACTGATCACGGTGGTTAAAGTTCTGGACATCAGCGGGGAGAATTACGTCGAACGCGACTTGATGCTCATCAAAGTCCAGGCGCCGCCAGAAAAACGCCACGAGATTCTCCAAATCGTGGAAACATTCCGCGGGCGGGTCGTGGATGTCGGTCATCGCGTACTCATGATTGAAATCAGCGGTACCGAGGCGAAAATCGAGGCATTTATCGAACTGATGCGGCCCTACGGTATTCTGGAATTGGCGCGTACGGGGCGGATCGCCTTGGTACGGGGTGAAAAAACCGCCGCTACGTGGGAGGACAGCGACGAAGAGGCGGAGGAGTCGGCTTCTTCAGCAGCGTGATAGCCAAAATGAGCAGCACAACGCCTTCGGAGAAGTGGTTGCGGGTTGGGGATTATCGCCAGCTTCGGCCTGGGCAGCGCGTTCGCATTACGCAAACGGTGCGTGTCGGGCAGGACTGCTGGACTACCACAATCACCGGGGTTTTCCGTGAGGCGCAAGTGCTCGTCCCAGGATTGTCCACCGAACGGGCGCCCGATGATCCATTTTCCGCACCGACGTTACATTTCATCAAAGATAATGGGGAACTCAGCAGTGTCGTAGTCGACAAACGCACCCAGATCGAGGTCCTGGAAACTGTCGCATGACACAAGGTATCGGTTCTCTGGCTGATTTGTTCCGCGATCATCGCCGCAGTTTTGAGGCGAACCGTTACGTTTATGCTGTTATCTCACGGCGAAGTAAGGGGCTGAGCGTTGGCATCAACTTAAACCCCGACAAAGCGTGCAATTTCGATTGCGTCTATTGTCAGGTAGATCGCCGCACACCTCTAGCGGTTCGGGAAGTGGATCTGATGCAGTTACGGAAGGAATTGGAGGCGATCATTCCTCTAGCCAAGAGTGGGGCGATCTTCACGTTGGAGCGGTTCCGCCACACGCCACCAAATTTGCGGCACTGGAACGACATCGCCTTCAGTGGCGACGGTGAGCCTACCGCTGCCCCCGAGTTTCTCGACGCAGTTCGGCTGGTGGTGGATTTGAAACGCCAGCACCAGCTGGTTGGCGTCAAAATTGTCGTACTGACCAACGCCACCCTGTTGCACCGTCCGCAGGTGCAGCGGGCCCTGGCCCTCCTAGACCAGAATGAGGGCGAAATCTGGGCCAAGCTCGATGCCGGTACGGAAGCGTATTACCACCAAATTGAGCGGACGCGTGTGCCGTTCCAGCGCGTGCTTGACAACCTGAAGCTGGCAGCGCGGGCAAGGCCGATTGTGATCCAATCGCTTTTCTTGCGCTGGCACGGCCAGCCACCCAGCCAACAGGAGATTGACGCTTACTGCCAGCGCTTATGCGAAATTGTGGAGGCGGGGGGACGCATTCAGCTGGTGCAAGTTTACACCGTGGCTCGCGAGCCTGCGGAAGCGGCTGCATGCCCTCTCGAAGACACCGAACTAGACGCACTGGCAGACACGGTGCGCCGCCGCACCGGGCTTCCCGTCGAAGCCTATTACGCTGGCCATTGATTTCGGCTGCCAAAGCACAAGGAGATACACCGACGAACGCAGGCGTGAGCTGAGACTGCAATGAGGGCGAACGCGCACGCCCCCCTTA
>BEIM01000143.1 GCA_002898995.1 bacterium HR36 | reverse complement strand
GGGGAACGTGGCCAACTGCGCGCCAATGAGCCGGCCTATGCCCGCGTCGCTCCTGGTGCAGGACCTCGGCATTTTACTTTCCATCCTTCTGGCCGCTTTGCCTACGTGATCAACGAGTTAGCTAATACCGTTACAGCTTTCGCGTGGGATGCAGAAAAGGGAACACTAAGCGAGATTCAAACGCTTAGTACGCTGCCACCGGATTTTCAAGGCACAAGTTATACCGCCGAAATCCTGGTGCATCCGAGTGGCGAATGGCTCTTCGGATCCAACCGTGGGCACGACAGCATTAGTGTCTTCCGAGTGGATACTAAGAGTGGGCGCTTGGAGCTTAAAAGTCATGCGCGGCAAGGGATTCGCTGGCCGCGCAACTTTAATATAGACCCCTCGGGGAAATATGTGCTGGTGGCAAGCGAGCGGGGCGATAATATCGTGGTTTTCGAGTTGAACACCAAGCAGGGGGAATTGGTGCCGGTAGGAATCGAGTCAGAAGTGCCGACGCCGGTGTGCTTGAAGTTTGTACCTGTAGCTTAGTCCGTCGTCGCACGAGTGGCATTTGCTGAGAAAATTAGCGCTCGATTCAGGGTTGGGGTTGCAGGCGATGACCGTGGCGGTGGGCGCTGACAAACGGGGAATCGGCGAGGAAGAAGCGCAGTGGCAGTTCGCGGGCGGCAGTTACGCCGATCCGCGGGCTGACCGCAATCGAATCGGTAGGGATGACTTCGGCAGGATCCGCGAGCCACAACACAGCGCCGCGCGTCAGATCCCAACCGTCGAGGTGGCGGTCTATGTCGAACGCCTGGCACAGTCGGCCGGGGCCACGCGCCAGTTCGCGGAGCCTATGGGCCGAGCGCAACCTTTGCATCGTCTCGATGCCGTATCTTGGTTCGACCGCGCGGATCAGGACCGCGCTGGGGACGCCCTCGGGTTCGGTGACGACGTTGAGACAGTAGCGCGTGTGAATGGCGTAAACGTAAGCGTGGCCGGGTGGGCCAAACATCGAGGCGTTGCGGCGTGTCCGTCCCCGAAATGCGTGGTTGGCGGGATCGTCGCGAGCGAGGTAGGCCTCGGTTTCGACAATGCGGCCAGCCAGGAGAACACCCCCGGCGGTTTCGCGGAGAAGATATTTCCCCAACAAGGCGCGAGCTACCTCCTGGGCGGGGCGATTGTAAAAAGCGCGGTCGAGCACTGGCAGAGCACGCAGCAGCGCTTCCTCTGCGCGCTGGCGGGAACGGTCATTTTGGGCAGCGCGGGGAGCGATTCGGCGATCATTTGGCATAGGGGCGTTCTGCATCGTGCGACGCAAGGCGGGGCTAGCTCGGACGCCGTGTGCTAGACCCGGCAAATCGGCCAATCACGAAAGGGGGCGATAAAATGCTGGCAATGCGCTGACGCCCCAGATGGCTGTGGATAAGTTGGCACTGCTGGCTTATTATCGTAGGCTCAGGAAGGCAACCCAAGAGCGGCAGCAACCTTAGCTGCTCGCAGGGTTCGCGTGCTGCGGCCCAGCCGGCGAACTAGTACCGAAGTCGGAGCAACGAGGGAGAGGATGATGATTACACGGCTGGCGGTGAATGGAGCTTGCGGGCGAATGGGACTGCGGTTGATTCAGCTAGCGCGGGAAGATAGCGAATTGTCGGTAATCGCGGCCCTGGAAAGACCGCACCATCCCGCAATCGGCCAGGATGTTGGGGAAGTGGCTGGGATGGGGAGGTTGGGTGTACTGGTGACTGCCGAACTGCCTCTCAGTGAGCGGCCGGACGTGATTGTGGATTTTTCCACGCCGGAAGGAACAATGCAGGTGTTGCGCTTGGCGCTGGACCGCCACATTCCATTGGTCGTGGCCACAACGGGACATACTGCGAACCAACGCGGAGAGATAGAAGCGGCAGCGCACCATATTCCTGTGCTGGTATCGCCCAATATGAGCCTGGCCATGAATGTGCTCATGGTGTTGCTGGAACAAGCGGCTCGCTTGCTAAGGGGGCGAGACTTCGACGTGGAAATTATCGAAATGCACCACCGATTCAAAAAGGACGCCCCCAGCGGGACGGCGTTGCATTTGGCGCGGATCATCCAGGAGCAGATGGGGCAGGGGGATTTGCGGCACGGGCGGGAGGGATTGACCGGGGAGAGACCACCGAGTGAGATCGGAATCCACGCAGTGCGGGCGGGCGACCTGGTCGGCGAACACGTGGTCTTGTTCAGCACCCTTGGCGAATCGCTGCAACTGGTGCATCGGGCCCACAGCCGCGATTGCTATGCACGCGGTGCGTTGCTGGCGGCAAAATTCTTAGCGCAAAGGCCGCCTGGACGATATTCCATGCGGGACGTGCTGGGGCTATAGAGGGGGCAAGTGCGTCCTGGCCAAGGGCTGCGGCGAGAAGCGCTGCGGGTGACAGCAATGGCTGAGAAGAAACCTTTGCCGATGGTGCAGATCACCAATCTGCACGAGGCCCACTTTGAATGCACCTTTGGCCGCGGCTGCGAGGGCTTGTGCTGCCGCAATGGTCGGCCTGGATTAGTGCCATCGGAAATTGAACTCCTGAATGCTCACCTGCCACGCATCTTACCGCTGCTGCGCCCGGAAGCCCGGCGTCATGTCGAAAAACGCGGTTACCTCACCAGGCGAAAGCGGGCGGGTTTACCTTTGGTCGCAGTAGTGCAGCGGTGGTGCGTTTTCTTCAACCAGGGGTGCGTGCTGCATAAACTGGGCGCTGCCGAAGGTGACAAGTTTCGTTATAAGCCCTACCAGTGCGCCGTTTTCCCTTTGCTGCAGGATGACGATGGCACCTGGTACGTGCGGCAATGGGGCTATAAAAACGAGCCGTGGGATTTGTTCTGCCTCAATCCGCAAAATAGCTCGGTCCTCGCTGCCGAATCGTTACGAGAGGAGATCGAGTACATCGCCCGCTTGCAGATGGAAGATGAGGCGTGGGAGCCAGAAGACGGCAAGATGCGGGAACGGAAATGAAAGTTCTCGCGATTGGGTCGGACACGCAAGCGGTAACGGCGCGAACCCTGAGGCGCAGCTGGGACGCGGTAACGAGCAGGGAAAAAGGGCCGGCCTGCCAAGTAGTCAGCTAGGGCAATAGCCGTTCGATATATTCGCTCACAAACTCATATTTGCTGTTGGGTCCCTCGTGTCCTTCGACAGCGCCGCCAGCCTGCATGCGTATCAAGGTGACGCGGTGGGTAGTCAGGTCAAAGACCGCCACGCCTCGTGTGAGCTTTTGCAGTAAAGGGATTCTTTCCGTGGCCGTCGTAGGCGCACCTTTGACGTGCGTAACCCAAGTAATCTCCGCTTGCCGCTCATTCAAGGCTCGCAACTCCAGCTGTTGTTCGGCTTGATACTCGTCACCTGTGCCTAAAGGAGGTTCCAGCACCAGGGAGTAAGGACGTGTCCAGCGCAGCTGTGTCTTCCACGGCTCTGGCGGTAAGACGACAGCGAAGGGTGGCTCGCTCGCAAAATGCCCGACGGAAACCGTAACTAGCGGCTGCGCCTGGAGCACGTTGCCGCGCGCATCTATCTTGAGTCTCACCGTGGGTTTGCCGAGGAACTGTTCCATCTGCTGTTTCAGTGCGGGATGGGAGTCGTCCGGTTTGGTGGAATCGTAATGGACACTCTGGCCGGTGGGCAGTTTCTGGGTCAATTTGATTTGCGGGATGGTCAGTTGCATGACCACAGTGCCATCCGCGCCAACTTCCTGAATCTCCCATCGTTTGACCAGTTCGGTGCTGGACTCCAAAACGCTGGTTTCGCCAGCTAGGGTGTGCATCACCTTAGTCGTCTGCTGCACTCGGTACTGCAGCACTTCGCCGGGTTGAAAACGAAAACGGGGGTTTTCCTGGGCATAGCCCCGGGCCAAGATTGAAACGCCCACCAGCGAGAAAAGCACCCAGTGCTTGCACATAGCTCCGCTCCTTGCCGGCACTGTCTTTGTCCTGCACGGCGCGAGCTTATAGCAGGTTATGGGGACCGCGCCTAGGGCAGTCGGGCGCAATGTTCTTTTGCGCGCTGGACGGTTATACAAGGGGACGGGCTTTCCTGGTTGCAGTAGCGCAATGGCACGATAAGCCCTCCCAAGATCACGTTTTAAAACGAGCGGCGCAGTGCCGCGGGTCCTACTTGGTGTCCGACCCTGGCGAATTGACCAACCAGTGGCGTGTCCGCCTCGCTGAATTGGGCACCCGGGCAGTATCTGGTTGCCACGCTGTTGGTGTGGTGTTACCGGCGACGCACAGGTTCGTCTTAATTGGGGTTATGCATTTTTCCGGCAGCAGAAGCGAACTTAGCGCTGCCGCGTGCCCGGTAGCAAACCGACAGATGAGTAGGCACTTGCAATTAGCTAGCTTGGCTCCGACAATGAAAATAGCGGGCGCATAGCTCCGCCCGGAGATGAGGATGCAATAGCTGAGGCACGTTATGTCATGAACAGGAGCGGAAGTATGCAGCGGCAAGGGGTGATTGCAGTGGTCTTAATCGGGGCAGGGCTAGTAGGCGCCTGGGTAGCGCTTGAGGGCCTGCTCGGCCCCGGTTTCTTGAATCGTTGGGCCTTTGCCCAGGTAAGAGCTCTCCCGCAGACTGGCGCGATGATGGCAACTAAACCTGCCGGGCAAACCGACCAGGTGCGCCTGCCGCGGGATCGCAATGCGGAACGTAAGCTCGAGGAGGCCCAGCGGTTGATCAAAGAGCAGGACTGGCGGCAAGCCATCGAGCTGCTGCAGGGCATGCTGGACGAGAAGGAAGACAAGTTCATGCAGGATGCTCAAGGGCGCTGGGCGAGTGTCCGCTCTGAAGCCAATCGTTTGCTGGCGAGCATGGGCAAGGAAGGTTTGCAGTATTACGAGCAGTACTGTGGCGCTGCGGCCCAGACAATGCTGCAGCAGGCGCTGCAGAGCGCCGACCTGCACAAACTGGCGGAAGTCGCCCGGCGCTACCTCTATACCGAGGCGGGAGCGGAGGCGCTGGTGGCACTCGGCACGGCGCAATTGGATCATGGTAGCGCAATTATGGCCGCTTTGTACTTCGAGCGCTTGCTGAAACGTGTCGGCGATTTGCAGCGGTTGCCAACCCTGACCCTGATAAAAGCCGCGTTTGCCTTTGAGCGCGCCGGACAGACCGAGCTGCGGCACCAGGTCTGGGCCGAACTGCAACGCCGCGATTGGGAACGGGATTTGCCCGAAGCTTTAGCCCGTCTGGGAAAACGCCAGGTGCAGCAATTGGCTGCGGCAACAGCAAAGCAGCAGACGTCTCGCGAACAATTCGACTGGCCAATCTTCGGCGGCGATATGCGGCATACTGCGTTTAGCGAGGGAACGGCACCTTTTCTGGAGCAGATCCACAACCTGCCTACCTATCGAAATGCGCGGACGCAAAAAGAAATCGAAGAGGCGGTGCGATTCTTGCAACGTCGGAGCGTGGTTTTGCCGGGCTGGATCCCGGCAAGTTACGGCGACATGGTGCTGTTCCGTACCCATTTCGGTTTGCACGCTATTCGCGTTTCGACTGGGGAACCTCTGTGGCGCTCCGTGGAGCACGAAAACAACCTGGAAAACCTGCTCGCTACCAGCCGCAGTCCGGAGCTCAACGGCTTAATTGAGCAATATCGAAGGGCGGGGCAGCGGGCCTTCGTTTACAACACCTTGTTGGGAACGCTGAGCCTGGACAACGAGCGGGCGTACATGGTCGAGGACGTCCCATTGCCAGCTTTCACCCAACGGCGAAACAACATGATAAACCCCGGAATTGTCCCGGCGAACCCTGTTGTTGGTTCGGTCGGAAACAATCTGGCCGCGGTGCAGCTTAGCGGAGGCCGGCTCGTTTGGGTCCTTGAAGGGGGCAAGTCGGATCCCAATTCCCCGCTGGCGGAGACGTTCTTCTTGGGACCTCCGTTGCCCCTGGGCGGAAAACTGTATGTGCTCGCGGAAACGAACGGCGAGATCCGCTTGGTGTGCTTGGAACCAAGTAATGGTGCGGTACAGTGGATTCAGCCGCTTTGTTTCGTGGAGCGTCGGGCCGGTGAGGAGCCGGAGCGGCGTATGGAAGCCTGCCACCTCGCCTACAGCGACGGTATCCTGGTGTGCCCAACGAATGCGGGAATTGTCCTGGGTGTGGATCTCTTAGCGCGGGCGCTAATCTGGGCGCAACCGTATGAATCGAATAGTTTCGAGCTTGGCGATGCCAAAGCGGGGAGATTAGCGGGGCCTCGTGTTGTCGGAGGTTTTTTCGGGCTTGCTGAACCCTGCTGGTACTACACCGCGCCCATGATTGTTGAGGGCAAAGTCGTTTTCACCGCACCGGACTCGAAGAACCTTTATTGTCTCAACCTGCAAGATGGAAGGAACGTTTGGGGTCCGCTGCCGCAAGAACCTGGAGACCTGTATGTAGCGGGAGTCTATCACGGGCGCATCCTCATTGTTGGCCGGAATCGGGTACGCGCAGTGAACCTGGCCGATGGCAAGTCTTTGTGGTCGGTTGCTGTGCCTCCGCCTGCTGGTCGCGGTGTCGCCAACAGCACGTGTTTCTTCCTGCCCACCCGAACCGGTGAAGTGGTGGCTATCAGTCTGCAGGATGGGGTTATCCTGGGCACCAGCCAATCTTCCAAGAAAGAACCGTTAGGCAACCTGCTTTTCCATAACGGTTATGTCGTCGTGCAGGGAACGACCAGCCTGGTCGTGTATCCGCAATTGGTGGCGCGTCAGGCGGAAATTGCACGGGCACTGCAGAAGAACCCCAGGGATCCCCAGGCTTTGATCGAACGTGGGGTGTTGCGGTTACATTGGGGCGAAATCGAGGCAGCCATAGCTGACCTGCGTTTAGCCCTGCAGCAAGAGATGCCTTACGAGCTGCGGCGCCGGGCACAGCAAAAGCTTTTCGATGCCCTAACCATTCAACTGACACGCGATTTCTCTGCCCATGAGAACTGCCTGGCCGAGTACGAACGCCTGGTGGCTATTCCTGAGCCGCCAAACGGTGAAAATAGCGAGACACAAGCCGCTCGTCTGACCGAGCAAAAGAAGCGACGGGCCATTTATCTCCATGTGTTAGCGCGTGGCCGTGAAATGCAGGGGCGATTCCGTGAGGCCTTCCAGGCTTATCTGGAGTTCGGCCGCTTGGACAACAGTACGTACCTGCCAGTGCCCGGCGACACCAGCACGGAAGTGATCCCGGCGCAGCATGCCGAAGCGCGCCTGGTGGAACTTGTGAGCCGGCCCATGCCCGATGCCCAGCGTCGGGAAATACTCGACTTGGTGGAGCAGGAATGGCGCCGCGTACAGGCTTCCAAAGACTTGAAAGAGTTGAAAAGCTTCGTGGCTTTGTTAGGCTCGATCGGGGAGTCGGGAGTACAGGCGCGGCTGCTCTTGGCCGAGTTGCTCCAGGCCAACGGCGAACTAGCGGAGGCGGAGCACACTCTCTTGCTATTAGCTGAGGAAGAAGAGGCGCGAACCTCCGCCCGCGGTTTGGAGGCGCTAGCACGTCTGCACGCCCAGCACGGAAACATGGAGGAGGCGATCTTCTATTACACGCAATTGGCGGAGCGGTTTCCCAACGTGCCCGTCAGCAACGGCAAAACGGGTCGGCAACTTTTCGACGAGTTGGCCACCGACAAACGGTTCCTGCCATTCCTGGATGTGGGAAAACGCACGTGGCTGCCGACCCGTTCGCAAATTCAGTATCGCGTGGAATCGGGGACGTTTCCGCAGATGAATCTAGCCTGGCTGCACCTGGACACCGTGTTGCTTCCATCGCCGCAACGGTATGCTCTGGCCATTGTAATCAACCAGTATCCGCATCAGCTTCGCATCTACGAACGTAATCGCTCTGGGGATGGCAGCCAGCCAGCACGCAGCTTGCCTTTAGCTCAGGGCAACATCTCTTTCAATATCAACACTCCCGACGCGCACCGTGCCTTGCGCTGCCAGGTGATTGGCAATATGGCCTATTTCACCTGGGGCGCTTACCTGTATGCAGTGGATCTGAACCGCAAGGCAATCGCTTGGTCGCGCTGCTTGCTGGGCGATATGGAAACCTGGCCACCTGGTCCCCAACCGTTCATCTT
>BEIM01000142.1 GCA_002898995.1 bacterium HR36 | reverse complement strand
TGCAGGTGTCCGCAACAATAACGTCATCTAAAACGCCATCGTCATCTCTTAGACTCGAGTAAATCGCGGGCAGGCCGGTTGCATTCTAAGGGACGCCTCCGTGCTCCTCTTCCTTGTACAGATTATTTTACGGGATGAATAGCACTATCTTTTGTGGTTTATCCGATAATCGAGCAAGGTGGCAAAACTGTTGTGTCCTTCCCCGTGTGCCTACTCCGATCGCTTGACCCGTTGTAGGAGCAGGAGTCTAGCGGGCGCTTTTTCCTTTTGCAGGTCGAAGCCCTTTGGTCGAGACTTCGGGTCGATTGTCAAACAGAGGTAAAGTTGCTCCTTTTCTAGCTTCATAATACCAACGATGAACTTTTCGGGTGCGCCTACCGCTACTAAATCGAGCCAAATAGGGCTTCGAAAGGGATCGAGGTTAATACGCATAGCGCTGCCCTCTCTCTGAGCGCCTTCCGAAATTAACAAATCCTTTTTGATTAGCAGATACCGCTCAACATCCCTTACAGGCCGTTCGATTACCTTAGCCTCGGACGTAATTTCCCAAACGCGCTTGAGTTCCCACCTACCCTGCAGTTGCTCAAGAATCTTTTCTTTGGCCAGGCCTTTATCATCTTGGGCAATAGCAGCTGATCCTGCTAGTGCTATGAGGATACCAAGCCGGGCGATCCGACAGATCATGATCGTTCCTCCCTGCGGGTTATGACTACGATTTTAGGGCACCCATTCGACATAAAAGATGGGGGATCGAGCAGAACCCCAAAGGACAGTGTACCACCACCATACGTAGAAGTACAATTCCTTGACCGCACCTTCTGGCCACCCCGCACCTGTATTACCATCACGGCCTATGATATCATCGCTCGCCGCGTCAGCGGTTAATTCAAAAGTTGTATTCACGAACCACGCCCCAGTCGGTCCACCTACCATTGTTACTGTTTCACGTGTATCGCCTTGGAGTAAATCGTTTTGGTTGGGCAAGCTGTCGGCAAAATCGTCATCCCATAAACGCCACCAAATCCAGCCTCCCCAGGGCACACCCCCACCGAAACCGACACCTTCTATGCGTACCCCGAAGGTTTCACGTCGCCCTGCTCGCATCAAATACGGGTTTAAGGCAGTACCCCAGCCTGCCATAGTTGCCGGCGGTGTTACAAGGATCCTGGTCACGTGAGGATGGGTTACGGCAAGTATAATCGGCGGATCGCCAGCATCATAGTTGTCTTTAGCGCAGATGTTGAGCGGATAATATTTAGTTGGCTGGTCAGGATCACCGTGGTCGGCAATGGTCGCCTCTAAGAAGAATTCGCCGTTCTGGTAGTCCGAGATATACCAGCCATTCTCCGCCGGCGGCAATTCCCCGCCGACCTCCAGCCGCAGCTGGTCATTCCCTTGGCCCTGATCCATGTCATCATCCTGGACTAAGAAATGCATCGCTGCACGTTGGCCAACTAAGTAATAGTATACGTCGTCTTCAAAAGCTTGGTATCCTTGCTCGACAAGAATGTCCGTCACCACCGGCGGCGTGTTGGCCACGGTGACATTGCTGCTGGCGGCTTCGATAGGGCCTGAGCCATCATCGAGAATGACCGCCACCGTAACCTGGTCTCCGACGTCGCCATGGCCGGGCTGGGCAAGGTCGAATGTGGCGGAAGTCCCTTCCACCGTCTGCACGGTCACACCATTCACGCGCCACTCTAGACGAACGCTCACGGGATCGCCATCTGGGTCGCTGACGCCGATTACGGTCGCTTGCAATAGGTCCTGAGTACGTGGTGCCAGATTGCGGCTCGCATCCGACACATTGACGAGTGAGAGCGCCTCTATCGTAGGCGGCTCGTTTTCCGGTGGCGGGTCATTGCCGGGATCCGGCGGCGGTTCGGCGAGGTTCGGATTATCTATTACCGCCCAATTGAAACTTATAGTCGACGTGTCGCCGTCGGCCAGGTTTTGCAGGGTGATGGTGACGTAGTAGGAGTAAGGGGAATTATTAGGAGTAGCGGCGTCCGAGGAGATGGTGCCGCTAACGATGCCGGTGTTGGGATCTAAACTAAGTCCCGGGGGCAAACTATTAGGAGCGGAAGTGCTGGGCGTACTAAATATGAGTGGAGCTTGCATATTCAGGCCAGCGTAGGCAGAACCCCAGAGCGATTGGAGATCTAAATAAACATAATCTCCTTCGGTGTTCGACTGGTCGCCAGGGCTAAGCAAAGTATAGTCAGTATTGTGGATACGCAAAGTAGCCGATGCCGAGGCGGTGTCTATACCATCGGTGGCCGTGAGCGTGATGGTGTATTCGCGGATGGGATTGGTGCAGTTCGCCAGACTGTGCGGCAATACACCGGTGATAAGTCCAGTGCTGTGGTCTAAGGAAAGGCCGTCGGGTAGGCCGCTGGCGGAGAAGGTGAGCGGCTGGCTGGAACACTGGGGCGTGTGGTTAACGTCGGGGTAGAGGTAGACGTATTCGCCCTCGTGCAACTCGGTCAAACTGGGCAGGCTGACGGTCAGGCTGGGCATGGACCGGTCTTCCAGTTGTTCGAAGCATAGTCGGCTTGGCGGATGACGACGGCTGAACGAACGCCGATTCAGGAAGCGGCGGGCGAGCCGGCCGAACGAGCGTTCAAGCCACAGGCGCAGACGCCAGCTCTCGAGAGAGACCGTGGCGAGGTGTGAACATGGTCCTCTCCTTTCGTGTTGCGGTTTCGATTGTTTCGGGACGGACGAGATGCCGGTGCCGCGCGGCACCTTTCAAGCACGGGCATAGCAAAACCGCCGCGCTGCGTCAAGAGGAAAATGCAAAAATTTTTTCGCGGCCGCAGATGTCAGCCCTCGGACGGCGAAACTGGCTACGAACGGTGGCGTGTGAGTCGTCAAGCGGCATTCGTGCTTGCGTTCAACGCTGGGGCAGCAGGGTGGCGCGTGTGTCGTCAAGTCGTAATTTTTCTAGGCCCCAGAAACGCAAAAAGGCCCACAAAACCCGCTGCACTGGCGTGTGCGCCGTCAAGTCGTGACTTTTCTATTCGCCAGGGAGACCCTTGCAGGTTTGGTATCGGTGGGTACCCGGGGCTGCGTTGTGCGTCTATTTTCTTCGCCAGGGAGGCCCTGCAGGAGCGCCAGACCCCACGCAGGTTCGGGCAAGTTTGTGGGACGCCAGCACGGCGGGATGAGGCGTGGCCCTTGGGCGAACGTGGGTCTAGTACTGAAGGGAGTCGAAACGCGGTGCATGTGCGTTTTCCGATCGCGGCGTGTTGGCAGTCGGCGCGCTGGCGATCGTTGTGCGTCTGCGCCCTTTGGAGCAGGCTTTTGCTTGTGTCGGCGGCTGGCTGCCAGTCGGCGCGGTGGCGACTGTTGCGCGTTTGCCCCTGAGGCAATCGCGGCTTTGCCGAAGATCGTCGGCGCGATACGCAACGAGCTAACGGCCGCCGCTCTGGGTGCGGTGCGTTCGCTGGAGGAAGTCGGATCACTGTGGGCGTGCATTTGGCACGGGTGGTACGTCTTGCTGAGCGTACGAAACCGAAGGCCGTTGCAGGCGCGTGCGCCGCTTGTCCTAGGTTTTGCCGACCGGACGAAATCGAACAGTCTGCAATTGCGTTCGCGCAAGCACGAGGGGCTGGGGTTGCTGCTGAGACACAGCGGGCGGACATTGGTGGCGTGGTACGCGCTTGTGTGGTTCGTGCTAACTGCGAGAAGGCAACGCGATTCTTGGGAAGCGGCTTAGCGAGCTGGCGCTCTGTGTGGGACTTTACTGTCTGATTTGTACTGTCTTTCTAGGTTTTGGTCTAACTGTACACATCTGTGTGCGAGCTATAGTGTTTGAATTGCCCGGAAGGCGGAGTTGGCGTTGGGGCAATGCTGGGAGTTGAGTAGCTGGAGGAAGCGGGGTAGTCTCAACCGCGCGGAAGTTGCGGAGTGAGCTGCCGCAGCCAAGCTCAGGACTGCCAAGGCCGGAAATGCTCTACTGCGCCAGAAGTATTTCTGCCTGGCGAGTGGCGTGCGCCGACTAGTTCGGCTGGTGAGGTTCGGAGATTTGGATTGACGCTACGCCACCGTCCACATCGGTTGAAAGAATTCCGCAACCTAGCTGGGTGACGCTTCGACCATTTCAATGGACCTTACGCCGCAGGGCTTGCGGGGGCGTTTGCCGACCGATTCGGAGTGGGACTATAAAGTGTTGGGGAAGGCAGCGATAGTGGAGTGGGTGAAAGAGTCTCCGCAGTGTTGTTGCGACGGATGCGGTGGGCGGGAGCTTACACAAGGCGGTTCAGGTTGCGCTCGATGAGGTCGAGGCGGGTACGGAGGCGGTCATCCCGTGTGGCAGCTTGCTCGAGTAGTTGTCGGGCACGGGAAAGCCAGGCTTTGCTGCGTTGTTGGCTGAGCTGAACCTCTTTGCGATTGTCTTTGGGCAAAGCGCGGGCGCGAAAGAGGAGCAACTCTGCCAAGTCGGCGCAGGAGCTGGCAGTGGGGACACGAGGGTCGAGTTGGGCGATTTTCTCGGCGGCGTCATCGAGCTGGTGCACGGCGTCTTGCCACCAGGTGGAGGTGCTGTCGGCACGCAAGTCGAGGAGCATGGCGGCAGTTTCACGGATGGCGCGCCACGCGCTGAGTGCTTTTGTCGGCGGCAGGTTCGGAGCCTGCAGAGCCAACCGCAATGCTGCTTCCACCAGTTGCTGCTTGCGTTGCAGCAAGCTATCTGGAGGAAGCTCACGGCTCTTGCCAAGGAATTCGACGGCTAGCCGATACAATCCGAAAACACCTTCCACATCCATAGGGGACAAATTAGACCATTGTTCTTGGGCTTGTTGGCCCAGGGTGTTGGGCAGTCCTGACTGGGGCTCGAAGAGCAACTGTTCCAGATGTTGCCGATAGCGTTTCGTATCCTCGGTCTTCAGGGAAGACCTGCGGCCAGGCGGCTCGGCCAGGAAATGCCAGATCCGGGCTCGCAGGTACACGGCGCGGAAACGGAGAGGTTTTTCGACGGTTGCGAGCTTTTCAAGGTACTCTAAAGCTGTTAGCAAACCATCGGTCTGCCGCTTTTCGGGTGGTCGAGGTTGGCCTGTACTTTGGGGCTCGGTAAGGTCGGGCTGGTAATAGTGAAAGAGTGCCAGGACATAATAGGCGCGGGCGAGTGTGGCTGGGTCCGATTGGTCAGACTGCTCAACATTCTGGGCAAGTTGCTGTAACTGCCGCCAGTTCCAGTGTTCGAAGGGTTCATTCATGCGATGCTTGAGGGCTTCCCGTAGCACAGAGTGGTGGTGAGGCAAGTAGTGGCTGGCGCGATACAGACTGTTCAATGCTTCGGTGCGGGCAGCGTCATCACGGATCAGAAAGAGTTCCACAACATCGGCATCGTCTGGACCGGGTAAACCAGGAGGCAAAGCAACTTGCTGTGCCGTGGCTTCCAGCTCCCACTGCGCGGCAGCGAGTCCGAACAAGGCCCGTGCGCGCAACCAATAAGCCTGGCCGAGCCATTCTACTTCCTGCGGCGTCGGCGGTTGGCTGGATGTCTGGATTCGTCGTTCCAGAGTTTGGATGACTTCGTCCGCTGCCGCGCGGGCTTTGGCAAATCGGTTGAGCGCGTGCTGCCAATTCCGCTGCTGCCGTGCCGATTGCCCCGCGTGCCAATGAGCCTCCCCATCACGGAGACGTTTATTGAGCGGAGGGAAATACACCTGCCACACAAAGATCACCGCCAGCACACCGGCGAGCACAATACCAGCTACAACGGCCATGCGGCGCAGGGGCCAACTGGACGGCTTAGGTTCGGATGCCATCTCGGTCGGATCAGAAACTGGTTGCGTGCTACCCGAAAGCCCGGCTTCGTCACCTGAGTGATCGCGGGGTGTCTGGAAGATTTCTTCGGACATGTCGCTCTCAGCCTCCCAGTGCACTTCCATCAACTATAAGTCACAGCTTCTGCGATGCGAACAGGGGCCTGGCCATCCTCAAGTCGGAGCCTTGTGCATATTTGTACAAGCTGGCGTGCAGAATAACCACGCAGACTGGGTAGCTCGAACCGGAAGCGGAGGGTCAAGCTGGTCGGTTTGGGAGATGGCAGCAGGTCAGGGATGGGCACACGGCAGGGTCGGACGAGCTTGGCCACCCGCAATTACCAGAAAGCCGCTGCAAGTTTTGCCGCGGATTGGCCGAATACGCGCAGCCAGGAACGGCCAGCGATGGAATGACTGGGCATCGCGGCAAGGTACGCCGCGAAGCGAATGGTTGGGCTGGCTTGTACAATAAAGTGCAGGATGGAGAGGCGACGATGCGCGTAATTTTGGCAGAGCCGCGCGGCTTTTGCGCGGGAGTGGTGATGGCAGTAGAGAGCCTGGAACGGGCGCTGGCGTTGTTCGGCGTCCCGCTGTACGTGTTTCATGAAATCGTGCATAATCAGGTGGTCGTCGAACGTTTTCGGCAGCGAGGCGTCATCTTCGTGGAGAACCTGGAGGAGGTGCCGGAAGGGAGTGTGGTGCTGTACAGCGCTCACGGCGTGGCTCCGGAGGTCCGGGAAACAGCGCGGCGACGTCGGCTGCGGGCGATTGATGCCACCTGCCCCCTGGTTACTAAAGTGCACCTGGAAGCGCAGCGCTTCGCCCGCGAAGGGTACACCATTTTCCTGATTGGGCATGCGGGACACGATGAAGTGGTCGGCACGACGGGCGAGGCACCACACGCCATTCGCCTGATTGAAAGCGTGCAAGACGTGGAAAAAATAGACCTGCCTCGCGATGCCAAGGTGGCCTATCTGACGCAGACGACACTCAGCGTGGACGAAGCCAACGAGATTATCGAAGCCCTACGTCGCCGGTTTCCGCACATCGTTGGGCCGAACAAGGAAGACATTTGCTACGCGACGCAAAATCGGCAGGAAGCGGTCAAGGCGTTGGCGCCCGAAGCAGATGTGGTGCTGGTGTTCGGCAGTCAGAATAGCTCGAACAGCCAGCGGCTGGCGGAGATTGCCCAGGCGTGTGGGAAGCCGGCTTATCTCATCAACCACATTGGCGAACTCCAGCCCGCAGCGCTAGATGGGGCGCACACGGTACTGATTACGGCCGGCGCCAGCGCTCCCGAGGATGTGGTACAGGAGGCGGTGGCCTGGTTTCGCCAGCGTTACAGCGCTACCATCGAAAACCGGAGCGTCCGCGAGGAAGCCGTGCAATTCCCGCTGCCCCGTGAACTGCGGTTACTGCGACCGAACTAGAACCACCTGGCCACTGCGGAATCGCTGGGATGTTTGCGCGAGAGGAAGCGTTTTCACTGCCCGGCTGGAGCCACGGGCTTGTACGGAACAGGAATATAGTGCACGGCCGGTTGGCGGACGACAGGCTGCGGGAACAAAGTCATCAGTTCATAAAACTCGACGGGCATAGCGCTGCTGACAGGCAAACCCAAGTCGCGGGCTTCCTGGAAGCTGATGGGATGGTCGTGTGTCCAAATGCCCTGGGTCAGCCTGTCGGCCAATTGCTCGGCCTGGGGCGGCGGCATTTTCTCCTTTAGCAACTCCAGGACTTCGCGGCGAATCTGGGCCAGTGCCTTTTCCGCGACATCGGCGAGAATCAGCGTGCGGTCTTCTACTTCGTTAACGTTTTTGCTCCGCACCGCTCGCACAATGCTAGCGGCGGGGAATTCCCCGAGCTGGGGATCGACAGGGCCCAGTACCGCATGACAGTCCATAACAATTTCGTCCGCGGCCAGCGCAATTAACGTACCGCCCGACATCGCATAATGCGGCACAAACACGGTCACCTTGGCGGGGTGTGCCTTGACGGCGCGGGCAATCTGCAAGCTGGCCAGCACTAGGCCGCCAGGCGTATGCAACACCAGGTCTATAGGAACGTGCTTGTCGGTCAAATGAATGGCGCGAATGACCTGCTCGGCGTCGTGAATATCGAGATAGCGGAAGATCGGGATGCCCAACAAACTGAGCGTTTCTTGGCGATGAATGAGCAGGATCACCCGACTACCGCGTTTGCGTTCGATTTGCTCTATTTTCCGCCAGCGAGCCGACTCCAGCATGCGTTGTCGCAACCACGGTTGCAGCATACCGAACATGAGGAAAAGCCAGAAAATGTCGCCGATGCTCATGGCAGCCTCACCAGGGAGCGTATTCGTCGGGATAGGGTTTGCG
>BEIM01000141.1 GCA_002898995.1 bacterium HR36 | reverse complement strand
CGTTAGATTTGGGATATTTCCAGGTACGCAAGGGGCGACCATGGGCGATGCTGGAATCGGTAGCGCGGCGGATGCCCGAACCAGTGCGTTGGCGGAAAGTCGGCGACGGTTATTACTTGGCACCAGCATCGCGTTTCGCCGCCAAAGACCAGTTCTATTATGTAGGGGGTTTAGGCATCCTCGCCAGTTTAATACTATGCCAATGGCCGGTGGCGCGATCTCCAATACCAAACCGCCAACCTTCGGGTTCTTCCCACTAACTGACTAAACACTGACAAACCAAGTGCGTTTCGGACTCAGAGAGGCCTAGTGATGAGTTGGTTAGCATAACCTGACTATTCCAAATCCCCTAAGCGCAAGACTTGGCTATCATCCCGCACGCAGGCCAGCGTAAAGACTAAGTTATCTACGCTATAACGCACCCGGCGCACGGAACCATCTAAGAACGCGGCATTAAACGAACCCACGTGCGATGAACCGAATTGAATGCCCCCGGGGCCGCTCTGGCTAATCACAGTCTGTGGTTCTTCCTCGCGGGAATCCTGGGCTGGTCGCCAACGCGGATCAGCCGGATTGGCCCGGCCGACAGTGTCCCGATCCCAGCCGTCCACATAGCCCCAGTCATCATAAAGTGGATTTTGATTGAGGAAACTCAGTTGATAGCGCTTTTCACCGATCAGCAAGGTATTGGATGTGCCATCTGGAATGCCATTGTCCAGACTAACAGTGGGTTTTTGCGACCAATAAGATCGCGACGGCCCAATGCGAATCAGTGGCCCGCTGGCATCAAAATCGTCATAGGGCGGCTTATAATTGGTGCCGTTGGCCAGCGCAAAAGTGGTCAACGTTCCGCCATTCCCAACGTAATCAAGGCCAGCATACATATTCAGTGAGGGTCCGGGAGTGCGCCGGGCCGGGCAGAAATAAACGGGAACATAGGTGAACCGAATTTGATCATCCGCGGCCAAGCGGTGTAAGGCGGTGTGCTCCAAATAGGGCAGGATTTGGTAAGCCCAGCCCCACTCTTGATCGGGAGCCAGGGTAGGTGTGCCGCCACTGGCACGACGCCCCCAGTGGGCGGATTATTCACCACCTGGCCGTTGAGCATATACGATCGCCCGCGACAACAAACCCCGCCGCCGCTCGGCAAAATACGCAGGTCATGATGATGCATTTGAAATGCCAACGCTATTTGGGATAACTGTGCCGCGCATTTGGCTCGCTTATAAGCTTCCTGCGCTTGAACGACCGCCGGCACGATGATCGCTACCAGAAGCATCACAATCCCGATCACCACTATCAGCTCAACCAGGGTGAAACCTTTGCACTGACGGCCTCGAACTGAATTCTTCGCTCCCGCATTCCGCACCTTGCTTTGACTTGATAATTGCTGGCCATGTACCCACCTCCCGCAAAGAGTGTAACCCCACAGAAGTACTCGCCCTTGTAATCTATGGGAAAATTCGCACTTTGGCAACTGCCCTACCCTACATGAGGAAGAACGAAGCCAGCTGACAGGATAGGTTTGGCGATATTAGCAGGACCGTCCTCACTCACATCCCTGAGTGCAGCTGATCATACAGCAGTTCAATAAGGCACTGGCAAAATTCTTGAGGACGAAGAGAAAGACCGTAGATGGAGTAGTTTACGATATGCTTCCTCGGAAGGGCCAGTCTGGGGAAAAAGTACGGGAAGTGTTTTCAAAGTCTGAGAGGCTCAAGGCCCTGGCCAAGTT
Source organism: bacterium HR36 (assembly GCA_002898995.1). GTDB lineage: Bacteria > Planctomycetota > Planctomycetia > Gemmatales > HRBIN36 > HRBIN36. Next base: position 6,446 of record BEIM01000141.1, on the reverse strand, counting down.
TTACGAATCTTATGAAGAGGCTAAAGATATAAGACTTTCCCGAACGAGGGTTGGATACAATGAGCAGCTACTACTGGCTTGTGCTTAAGGATCTTAATAATCGGATTCTTTATAACGAGAGCCTGGAAAGTGGGGTCGTTCTGCGACCTCGCTATGCTGGCATGCGGTGCCCAAGCTGTCGTAAGCTTGATGAAATCGCCGCAATCACATTGAACGGTGTCGATCCAGATGTGCGAATACGGGCGAAAAGCGATTACTTGAGTACGGCCGACGAATTCATCTGTTTAAGTAAAAGAGCGTACGAAATTGTCATTGACCACGAAATCTGTGGGTGGACGTTCGTTCCTCTCCCGGGGATAGCCGTTACCTCATATCACTTCCAGAACATGGACTGGCCACAAACATGCAGAAGGTGGGAATGGAATTCCATGGCAAATGTCCCAAATGTGCCAGATATCGAGAAACATGTGGTTTTCCCCGTTTGGCATCTATGGAGCTTCCAAAGCCACCAAACATAGTCGGGTGTTCTAATGTGCCGCTTGAAGGTATAAGAGGGAGAAAGTTTTGGTTCTTTGTGCATCAGCATAACGGTTAAGATCTTCAAAGCTTATCGGCTGACGGGTCTGGAATACATAAAGGCCCTTTAATTGTGCTGTCCGAGTGTGTAGGGGCCGGTCGTAGCGGCTTGCCGATTCCTGTAGTGTGACAAGAGAACAGCAGTGGGCATGCGCAAGCTGATGAGGGAAAGCTCAGGCGACCGCAAGCGAAACTGGCTGGCCCGGGGCTAGTTGGCGGTGGGGCTGGCGGTGTCGGCGGTGCTGTTCGTCCGGGCCATGCCGCACTCGCCGCTGCGGGGTTCTGGTCAACAGGCCAACCCGGCTGCCGTTGCTACCACGGCCGCCTCCGCGTCACGTGCAACAGCCATCGCTTGCTTGCCGAGCAATCGCACCAAGACCGTCTACGTCCGCCGGCTGATCGCGCAACCGATTGAGACGATCCGCGTCGGCCAGCGCATGCTCGGTCCCAACCCCAACCGCGACGAAGTCGAGCCGTTCGAGGAACCGGACCCGAAGACCTGGCGGACGATCGAAGTTGAGCAGATCAAGTCGAGCGGCAAGAAGCTGTACGCCACGCTATTGCGGCCGCTAGAGTGGATCGAGGAGGAGGAGCTGCATCCCGAGACCAACACCATCGAGCTGGACCTGCCCGAACTGGGTGCCGAGGGTACAGCGCGGGTGCCGGGTGTTGGCCCCTGTCCACCGATTGCTTCAGGGCCAGGGCACATCGTCACGGCCACGTTCAAGCACGAACCGGACGGCGAGCTGCTGACTGTTACGGTGAGTGGCGACGAGAGCGGCTGCACAGCCAATCACCCCTTCTGGAGCGAGGACCGGCAAGACTTCGTCGAGGCGGGACAACTGCGGCAGGGTGAACGTGTCCGCACGCGGCTGGAAGAAGTCGCCGCCGTTGTCGCCATCAAGCCACGTCCGCCGACCGCTTGGGTCTACAACCTCGAAGTGCAGGGAGAGCAAAACTTGGGCGGTCGCCCCGTGTGTGCCGTTGAGGATAGCCAGGTCGCACTCCGCGGCAGCCTTGGTCTGTTGACCGGCTGATCAGCGAACCGGAGAGTCGGCGACATATGCCGCTGCCTCACCTCGACAGGTAACTCCGGGACATACACCAGACACGAATGCCGAAACTCGTTCAGGTGTGCCAGCAGGGCCGGTAGATTCGGGAAAGGTTTCAAGTAGGCGAAGATCCGCGGACCCTTCGCTTCCGGCCAGGCGGGGTCGGCGCCGGCCGTGTCGTAATACGTGCCCAGTACCGCGCCCCGGATCGTGGGCCGTACTGGTCCAGTTCGGGGAAAGTGGTCAGGAACGTCGTATCGACTTCGCCATAAAGTTGACCAAGACGATCGAGCAGCGGGGCGCTGAGGTTCCGCAGGATTTCGTTGGCCGTGTGCAGGACGCGCTCCTCGGCTTCCGGCAAGGACGGGTCTGGTGGCAGCCACGGCAGCAGATCTGGCCAGGGCGAGACGTCTGGGGGGCAGGTGAAGCCGGTCCCCATCACGGCCCGCCGGATCGGCCAGCCGCGCAGGGCCAGCAGCGCCGTGGGGCTGTGGTCTACCACCACGAGGTCCGGTCGGACGTGTTCGAAAAGGCGCCGCCAGGCCCAGGCCAGGCTGAGCAGTTCGCCGGCCCGCGCGAAGCCGACGTTGTGGAGGATGTGTGCGAAGGTGCGCGGCATCCGGATTACATCCGGCACCGGGCCGAGCTTGCACGGCGCCTGGTAGAAGGGGAACGCGGTGGGGTCAAACAACGCGCTGGCCCGCGACAGGTCCCGCAATGCCAGCCGGACTTCGTGGCCGCGCCGGCGCAGCAGCTCGGCCAGGCGCCGCATCCGGTTGATATGTCCCAGGCCAGCGCCCACTTCCCAAGCGAAGAGAATGCTAGCCATGCAGCACCCTGAGCAGGCTTCCTCCAGTGAGTCGCGCTGGGGCTGGTGGTCCCGTGTCCTGGCAGCATACCGGCTCCTCAAGAACTGAGCCACCCTGGAAGAGTGCTCGTTCGCATTCACAACTCACGGTTGAGCGCTGCTCGATTTGCTGGGGACAAGAGACAAAGGCGATAGCCGATGCGCCGCCCAGCTTGGACAACATGGGCTAGTCGATTTGAGGGGCGATGGGGTCCGCAGGCGGAAAACAGTCGCGCTCTTGGCCGCTGGTAACTCCGCCTGGGCCTTAGGGCTGTCCGAATCCACAACATTCTGGTTACCAGAGGCACACCACAAAGAGAGCGTCATCCAGGAGATACCGAGGTTAATTCGAGAACTGTTTTCCTCTGGCATCAAACTCCGCCTTGCCGTTACAACTTATTGTGATACCATGGGTTGAGGCGCTTACTACCTCGAGAGAGGGCAGTTTTAAGATAAGTGTGCGCTTCGGGGAGCTGGCTGCTTGTTTTATGGGGCAAGGGTCCAGCGAGGGCCCATCGCCTCGGCCTGTGCTGAGAGCAGACCCCAATTCTAGGAGGGAGGTGGCGTATGACTTGGACGATTAGTCGCGGGAGTGGGGTACGGCTGCTGGTGTTAGTGATGCTAGCGGGCTTCGCAGCACGGACTGGGGTGGCTGCAGAGCCGCCACTGCCAGAGAAAGTGGTACGTGCCTGGAAGGAGGCAGGCGCCGAAGTCGGCTGGATGGGGAAGACTAGATTCGGGTACCTTGTGTTTGAATCTAAGGCGGATCACCTGACCGATCCTGTGCCGGCGTTTCGCTTCTTGCAGCCAGAGAGTATCCTGTCGGAGCTACCCGACCCGGGCACGCCTTTCGGGCTCGACCTCAGCCGTTGCCTGAACTGGGCCGTATTAAGGCGGATGCGCTGCCCGGACGCGATGGTGGACGCGGCGCTGAAGCAACTGGCGGGGCTGAAGAGCCTCCAAACGCTGAGCCTCAGAGAAACTCCGGTGACTGATGCGGGTCTGAAGCAACTGGCGGCGCTGAAGGGGCTGGAAGGGCTGGACCTAAGCTGCACCAAGGTGACCGATGCGGGTCTGAAGCAACTGGCAGGGCTGAAGAGGCTGCAATGGCTGGACTTGAGCGGCACCCAGGTGACGGACGCGGGGCTGAAGGAACTGGCGGCGCTGCACGGGCTGCAATCGCTGGGAGTACTCGGGACCAAGCTGACCGACGCAGGGCTCAAGGAACTGGCGAGGCTGCAGCGGCTGCAAGTGCTGCGTTTGAGCAGCACCAAGGTGACAGACGCGGGGTTAAGGGAGCTGGGGGCGCTTAAGGGGCTGCAATCGCTGGACTTGAGCAACACCCAGGTGACGGACGCGGGCCTGAAGGAACTGGCGACACTGCAGGGGCTGCAATCGCTGAATCTAAGCTTCACCCAGGTGACGGACGCGGGGCTGAAGGAAGTGGTTGCGCTGCAAAGGCTGGAAGCGCTGGCCCTCATTTACACCAAAGTGACAGACGCGGGGCTGAAGGAACTGGCAGAGCTACAGGCGCTGCGATCGTTGGACTTGAGGGCCAACGATGTGACGGATGCCGGGTTGAAGGAACTGGTTGCGCTGCGAAGGCTACAAGCGTTGGCCCTCTGGCGCACCAACGTGACAGACGCGGGGCTGGCGCATCTGGCGGGCATGCGACTTAGAAGACTTTCTCTACCCGATCAAGCAAAAACCGACCTGGGACTGAAAAATTATCTCGCCGCCATCGAACCCCCGCAAACCCTTGACCTTCAGGGCTGGCAAGTGACCGAGGTGGGGTTGAAGGAGCTGGCGAGCTTGAAGGAACTGCGAAGTCTGAACCTTAGCGGCACCCAGGTGAGGGACGCATGGCTGGCCCATCTGGTTGGTCTGAATGGCCTGCAATCGCTGCAGCTTCGCGGCACCCAGGTGACGGATGCAGGGCTGAAGCAACTGGCGCGCCTGCAGGGGCTGCAATTGCTGGACCTGACCCGGACCCAGGTTACCGACGCGGGGCTGAAGGAACTGGCGGCGCTAAAGGGGCTGCGAGAGCTGCGCCTGGCCGAAACGCGGGTGACGGATGCAGGAGTCCGCGAACTGCAAAAGGCGTTGCCGGAGTGTCAGATTGTCCGATAGCCAACATGAACTGGGAGCAGTAAAACGCCCTTCAGCCATAAGTCTGCGTGTCAGATTGTCATGCAACTAACACTTGAGGTACTAGCGCAAAGCACTGGCTGGGTGAGCGTTTCCGCTCGGCCGCTTGCCCTGCAAACCGCAACCGGCGGTATTGGGGTTGTTTGGTGGTTACCTGGGCGAGGGAGTAGTTCCGGGCCGTCGCCGGCACCGCAGACCGCAAGCAGCGGGAACACCTGTTGGACAACCTGGCGTTGCCGCTGCAGTTTCGCGTGTTCGCAGCCCTGGTCGACTTGCCCAACCAGATCGCCCACGCGGGAGCCCTTCGACTTCCCGCAGCGAGCGAACTGAAGCGTGATGTGGATTTACGTAGTGGGCGAAACGCACACGTTGGCATTGTCGGGAGAAACAGCCCAGACGAAGGGGCTGGTTGACCCAGCGTTGATGGCCTTGAGTGCGATTGGCATAGACCAAGCTGCCGGCCAGCCGTCAAGAGGGGCGGGGTAGGTCAGGGCACGGGCGGCAACACGTGGTTGCGCCGCCGCGTCGGTCAGCAGCCCTCGCCTGCCGGAGTCAGCAAGAGCAGACCGCGCCCGCTGCAGTCCCGTGTGCCGACCGGTGGGCGGGGAGATTATGCGTTGCAAGGTAGGGTGTCATAGCCCAAGACGTTTTCCCCAGCCCAGGGCATAGCCCCACGCTGGCTTAGTCGCTGCCGAGGTAGAGGGTCATGCCTTCGTAATCGGGGACGAAGCCGAGTGAGGCGAGCCAAGTGGCCGCTAGCGTATGATGAATCGGCTGGCCGTCCCAGGTGAGGACGCGGAGTCGCCCTCGGAGCCACGGCTGCCAGAACCGCGCTAAGTTCTTCAACGCCACCCATGCTTGTCCAACACCTTGCGGGCAGCTCTGCGGACTTCCGCGTGGCTATCATGCAGGCTTCGAAGCAGCGGTTGTACCGCCTGGGGATCTCCAAGCTGCCCCAAGGCCTCGCAAGCAGCCTTGCGGATACACCAATCAAAATCTTCCAAGCGCTGGATCAACGGTGCCACCGCCCGCGCATCGCCAAGCCGGCCAAGGGCCTCGCAGGCCGCCTCGCGGACATGCCATTGGCTGTCCTCCAGGCGCTGGACCAGTGCCTCCAGGGCCCGCGCATCGCCCAGCCGGCCCAATGCTCGACAGGCCGCCTCACGGACATATGGCTCGCTGTCGCCCAGGCGCTGCATGATCGGCTCCACCGCCCGTGCATCGCCAAGTTGCTCGAGGGCCCGGCAAGCCGCCCACCGCACGTGCGAGTCGCGATCGCTGAGGCGCTGAATCAGCGGCTCCAGCGCCCGCGCATCGCCTAGCCGGCCAAGGGCCTCGCAGGCCGCACCTTGGACAAAGTAATCGCAGTCGGCCAGGCGCTGGATTAGCGGCCCCACCGCCCGCACGTCCCCGAGCTGGCCCAATACTTCACAGGCCGTCGCACGGACACGCCAGGTGCTACGGGCCAGGCACTCGATCAGCGGCTCGAAAGCGACTTGGCCAAAAGCTACCAACGCCTCACAGGCCGCCTTGCGGACGCCCTCGTTGCTATCGCCGAGGCACTGAATGAGCGTCTTCACGGCCCGCGCATCGCGAAGCCGCCTTAAGGCTTCGCAGGCCGCCTTGCGCACGCGCAAAGCGGGATCGGCGAGGCGCTTGATCAGCGGTTCCACCGCCTGCTTATCGCCCAGTTGGCCCAAAGCCTGGCAGGCCATCGTGCGGACTTCCCCGTGGCTATCGGCCAGCCGTTGGATCAGTGGTGTCAGTGCCCTAAGATCTGCAAGCTGGCCCAAAGCCTGGCAAGCCGAGTACCGGACTCGCCA
>BEIM01000140.1 GCA_002898995.1 bacterium HR36 | reverse complement strand
TTAATAAATGGCGTTGTCCAGTAAATTTATAAGGATATCGCGGAGCTTAGCGGGATCGGTGAAGCACAGCGGGACGTTTACCTCACTGGAAAGTCGCACATTCCGCTGCCGGGCTACCGGCTCCATGGTACGCAAGCAGTCCTCTACCAGGGCGGACAGACTAATCCACTCCTTCCGCACCTGATCCACACCGGCATCCAACCGGGCCAGCGCCAGCACGCGCTCGGCCAGGTGCCGCAATTGCTCGGCTAAGTGCTGGCAGTTTTCGAGAATCTGGCGGTATTCCTCGGCGGTACGCGGCCGGCGCAAGGCAACTTCCAGGCTGGTGAGCAGGGCAGTAATAGGCGTGCGTAAATCGTGCGAAATATCGGCAACCGCTTGTTTTTCCCGCTCGAACGCCTGCTGCAATGAGCGCAGTGTCTGCCGCAGCTTGGCCACCACAGGTAGCAACTCGCTGGGTACTTGCTGGTCGTCGAGAGGCAAAGCGAAAGTCCTTTGGGTCACGCGGCTCACAGCATCGGCAATGGTTTGCAGCGGCTTCATCTGCTGCCGCAGCAACAACCAGCCCCCTAGTCCTGCTACCACAAATGTGCCCAGATTGGTCAGCAACAGGATCAACCCGAACGCTCGCAGGCCGGATCGCGTGCCCTCTTCGCTTTGTTGCAAGTTACGGTCGCGCTGTTGCGCCAGTTGCTCCAGTTCGGCTTGCAAGGAGGTGGTGCTTTTTGCCACGCTGACGAGGAGTTGCGGTGCTGCCTGCTCGACGAAAGGCGGTGGGGAGTTGAGGGATGCCCCTGGCCGGGGAGGTTTTGCTAGCTCGGCGGGGCGGTCACCGCGAGCCGGCGGCTGAGGCGCCCGGCCGCGAGGCGGTCCTAACCCTGTTCGCTCGCCGCCACAGCGCTCGCGCCAGAAGCGCCACCGACTGGCCGGCACGCGTACTGTTACCCGTCGCAACGTCTCGCCTGTAACGCTCTCCACTTCATCAAACTGGGATTCCAGCAGGCGCAGGTTTTCGCGCACGCTAGGCGGCAAGCGCCACGGCTCCAGCAAATTCGGCGAGGTTTGCAGCACATCGCCGTTAATCAGGGCAAACTGGAAATACACTTCCTCGCCGTCGGCGGGCAAGAACTCCTCCGTAATCTCCACCTGCGGTGCCACCAGCCACTGCAGCCGAAAGGCCAGGGGTGTGTATGCCTCCGCCCCGAGAGAGAGCGGAATGGCGGCAAATGCGCCCTGGTCGAGCACCGCACTCAAAGAAGCCAGGGCAAACAAACGCAGGCGGGGCCAGCGCCATTGAAAACGAGCCAGGCCGGCCAGAGTATGCGCCTCGCGCAGCAACTGCTCATCGAACTGTTCCCGTGCCCGTTGAGCCGCCGCTTCATAGCGGGCCTGGAGCATTTCTCGCACCCCTTTTTGCCGCACCTCCAGGGCATAGCGTGCGAGCGCGTACGCCGACCACGACACCCAGCCGAGCACGATGCAGAGCATCACGAGCAAACTCACGAGCAAGCGCAAGCGGATGGAACGCATTCTCTTTGCTCCGCCAGTTAGCTCGCCTCCTCTTCGCCCCGCAGCATATATCCTTCACCCCAACGCGTCAGGATCAAAGGCGGCTCGAACCCCTTGTCAATTTTCTGCCGCAAATAACGAATGTACACGTCTACCACATTGGACGTGCTCTCATCTTCTTCATCGTACAAATGCTCCCAAATCATGGGCCGCGTTACCACCCTGCCCCGATGGAAGGCCAGGAACTCCAGCAGGGCATACTCACGCGGCGTCAGATGAATCACTTTGCCACCACGTTTCACTCGCCGCGCTGCTGTATCTATTTCCAGGTCGTAAATGCGAATGATCGGGTTTTTGACCTGATGTTTGCGGCGAATCAGTGCGCGAATGCGTGCCAGCAGTTCCTCGAATTGAAACGGCTTAGCCAGATAATCATCCGCTCCCAGGTTCAAACCCTGCACCTTTTCCTCAGTGCTGCCGCGTGCGGTCAACACCAGCACATGCGTGGTCAGGCCCCGCTCGCGCCACCGTTGCAACAAGGTCCAGCCATCTACTTTCGGCAGCATTAAATCCAGGACGATGACGTCGTATTCGTTGACGCGTGCCTTGTAGTCACCTTCTTCGCCATCGTAAGCCAGGTCCACGGCGAAGCGTTCCTCCTCCAGGCCCTGCTTCAACGCTCCCGCAAGTGTCTTATTATCTTCGACAATGAGAATCCGCATGGCTTGACACCTGGCTGCTGCTTCTGCCCTGCTGCAATATGCACTGCCCCGTGTCTAAAGTCTATGCGTCGAAATGTTAAGCGAGTATGAAGATGCCGCGGCGAGTTACTTCCTTGGGTACCCTCGGCCATGGGGACGCTGGACGATAGCCTGGCTGCGGAGATAGAATGGAGTGGCAAAGTTTAGCCAGGTATATCTCTGGCGGCGTAGCTCAGTGGTCAGAGCAGCGGCTTCATAAGCCGTGGGTCGGTGGTTCGAATCCACCCGCCGCTACTCAATTTTGACTCAGCACAGGGCAGCGACCTTGAATAGCCTGAAGGCTCATCCACGTGTCCCGGGCCGCCGCTACTCGATCTTGACTCAGCACACGGCAACGACCTTGAATAGCCTGAAGGCTCATCCACGTGTCCCGGGCCGCCAGTACTCGATCTTGACTCAGCACAGGGCAACGGCGCTGGGGCTGCTACTCGGAGCGTTTTTCACAAGAATGTATTCCGTTTTCGAGCTCCGTCGCGCCTTAGCGATGATACCAGCGGTGGATGGAAGCCGACCGTGAGTTAGCTGGAGAGCGCCCTCGCCGCAGGAGTGTCGCCGCAGCTTCGTGAAGCGCAGAGCCTAAGCCCACGGTGAATGGGTTGGTCAACGCGAGCGAAGATGTTTGCGACGCGCGCGAAGCGGGTCAGCACTGATGGCTGTCGCCCCCGTTGCCGGCCTTTCCCCCGCGGGCCGCATTGGCAGCCTCAATGAAACAACAGTGGGTCATGCTCTATTAGGCTACCCGGCCTGGTGCAGGTGAAAAGCGCTCTCGTTCGCCGGTCGAAACCGACGCCCCCTAACCTGATTGGGCGATCTGGTGCTGGTACTCGGCGTAGGTCAGCAGCCGATTCCACCGGCCATTCGGAGCAGGACGTATCTTGATGAGCCAGCCCGCGCCGTACGGATCGCGGCTGATAACCTGAGGGTCGGCTATTACTGCCTGATTTACCTCCTGCACTTCGCCGTCCACGGGAGAGTAAATATCGCTCACGGCCTTGATCGACTCAATCTCTCCAAAACTAGCTCCCGCCTGCGTTGGCGTGCCTACCGGCGGTAGCTCGATGTACACTAAGTCTTTGAGTAAATCCACCGCATATTGCGTGATCCCCACGGTTACCAGACCATTCTCTTCGTGAACCCATTCGTGGGTTTCGGTGTAGCGCAGTTCTTCGGGATTCATACCGACTCCTTCGTCAGCAATGCATCAAGGCGATGATACCCTGGAGAGCGGCAGGCATTAGCTCACCGTGGGCGCCGCAAGTGCTCATGCCACCGCTAAAGTAGTGGATGATCGGGGAGTGGCGAAGTTAGCCCAGCGTGCACGCGGCGATCATTTCTGGCCAGGCGAAGCCGTCGGCACCGTCGCAGTTCGGCGCTGCGAGTAAAAGGGCAAGGCGACGACCTGGGCCGGCTCCCAATGTCCACGAATATCCACCGTCAGTGGTGTGCCTGGCGCCGTCAGGCTGGGCGGGACGAACGCCATCGCAATGCTCTTTTGCAGAGTAGGTGCAAAGGTGCCACTGCTCACCCACCCAACCTGATCCTGGCCTTGCCAGACGCTATAGCCTTCACGCGCAATGCGCCGCCCCGCCAATTCCAAACCCACACGCTTGGGTAGCCTGGCCTCCTGGCGACGTCTCAGCAAGGCATCGCGGCCCAGAAAATCCTTGCTCTGCCATTTTACCGCCCAGTCGAGCCCAGCCTGGAACGGGTCAATCTCTTCCGTCAGCTCATGACCGTAAAGGGGCATCCCTGCTTCCAAGCGCAACGTGTCGCGCGCTCCCAGTCCACACGGCTTAGCTCCCAGTTGCATGAGTTCCTGCCAAAGCTGTTCCCCTACTGCCACCGGCACGATCCACTCCAAACCATCCTCGCCAGTGTAACCTGTACGGCTCACCAGACAGAGTTGCCCTTGATATTCGACGTAGCGGCAAAAGTAATAGCGCAAATCACCCAGCGGCGTCTTGGTCAACTGCTGGCACAAAGCCACCGCCTGTGGCCCCTGTACGGCCAGCATCACCGTATCGAGCGTGGCATCGCTAATCGTTACCTGCCGCCCATCCCGATGCCGTTCCAACCAGGCCAGGACTTTCTCCCGATTGGCTGCGTTCACCACCATAAGATACGGGAAGGCTGAAACCAACGGGTTGGCACCGCTGGCCAGCTGGGAATTCGCACTCTCCCTCGGCAAGTCGGCTAACCGATACACCAGCACATCGTCTTTGGTGCCGCCTTGTTCATTGCAAATCAAACCGTAGCGCACCTGCCCGGGCTGCAGTGTCGCGACCGCGTTGGTGTACACCCATTCCAGCAGCGCCATCGCGTCCTGGCCAGCGAAGAACAAACGCCCCATGTGGCTGATGTCAAAGACCCCCACATTTTGTCGCACCGCCTGATGCTCCTCGACGATGCTGGTGTATTGCAACGGCATCTCCCAGCCAGCGAAAGGCACCATCCGTGCCTGCCGGGCCACGTGCACTGCGTACAGTGCTGTTCGCAGGAGTTCGCTCATGCAGTTGCAATACGCTTTCCCTGCTTCAGAATCAAGTGGATCAAGAACACCGCGGCGGTCGAAATTTCTCTGCCCGCTCACCAAGAGCAGCACACCCGAGCCCCCAACCGCCAACGCCCGACAGATGCCAAGACTTTTGCTTGACACCGACGGGCGGCTGAGTATCATAAAGGCCTAGACGAAAGACATTGGGCATCTCCGTCTTTCGTCGAAGCTCTGTAGCTGAAGTGGCGATTTGCGCGATCTTGTGTGCCCTAAAACCACAAGGAAGCAAGAACTGTCGCGTGGTGCTGCCCTTTCTAGCAAACCAATTCCGCGACTAATGCCGTAGCGCTCGCTATTTCAAAGGCACCAAGTCCCCCCTAAACTATCCGGGAGCGGGTGTTATGGGTTTCCTGGCCCCCCTGGGAACCTCCCGCTTCCCGGATTTTTTTGTGAGCCGAATATGCGCATAGACCTGAACGCGGATGTAGCGGAAGGTGTGGGGAATGAGGCGGAGCTGTTGCCGCTGGTTACCTCAGCGAATGTAGCCTGTGCCGCTCATGCTGGGAGCCCTGCGGACATTTGGTTCACGTTGCAGTTGGCCAAGCGTTTGGGCGTGGTCGTCGGCGCACATCCGGGTTATTTCGACCGCGAACATTTTGGCCGGCGGGAATTGTCTTGGCAGCCCGAATCTTTGCACGCCGAGCTAGTTTACCAACTGAGTGCCTTGCAAGGACTAGCCCAGGCGGCAGGGGTACAGCTGCACTATCTCAAACCTCATGGGGCGCTATATAATCAAGCCTGCCGCGAGGAACCCCTGGCCGATTTGCTGGCCCGATTGGCCAAGCAATGGAACCTGGCACTGGTCGGCCTGCCGAATTCCTGGCTGGAACGGTGTGCGGCACGGCAAGGCGTACGGTTTTGTCGCGAAGGTTTCGCCGATCGCCGATACCAGCCGGACGGGTCATTAGTGCCGCGGCATCGTGCTGACGCCTTTGTGGATGATCCTCAACAGGCCGCACAGCAGGTGCTGCGCCTCGTCGAAGAATACCGAGTACAGACGGTGTGCGTGCATGGCGACCGACCCGGAGTCGTTGCCTTTACCCGGCATTTGCGCGAAGAACTGGAGCGGCGCGGGGTTACCGTGCGTCCTTGGTGTGTTTCGTGATCTCCTTGGCACAGGAGCCTGACATGGCCTTCATTGTGGAAAGGCCTGGTCTGTATGACTTGCTGGTGGATCGAGGACGGGTTGCCTACAGAAGTGTAGGGGTTCCCACAGGTGGTCCAGCAGACCGAACGGCATGGATGCTGGCCAACGCCCTGGTAGGAAATTCTCCCGAGACCGGCCTTGCTCTGGAAGTCACTTTGACAGGCCCCGTCCTCCGCGCCACCGCTTGCCACGCTTGTGCTTTCGTTGGAGCACCGTTTGCACTGCGGGTGGCTGGCCATCCGATGTCGCTTGGTACGGTGTGGCACGTGGAACCAGGCCAGCTTATCGAGATCGGTAGTGCGACCAGTGGGTTACGCGGCTACTTGGCAGTTGCGGGCGGGTTCGACCATCCGCGTATCTTGGGCAGCCGGTCCGCATTGCAGCCTCTACGCAAAGGGCAAGAACTCGTTTGTCCATCGCTGCGACTAGCCGGCCGGCGCTGGCGCGAACCGTTGCCCATGCCACCGTGTTTTCGGAATCGGGCGTATCTCTTCGCGTGCTACCCGGGCCGTTCTGGTCGCAGGTAGCCGAAAGCCTGACGGATGCTAGTTGGAGGGTGGCCCGCGAATCCAACCGCATGGGTATTCGCCTGCACGCCAACATCACCTGGCAGCTTCCTCACGATCTGCCTTCCTCTCCCGTCTGCCCAGGTACGATCCAAGCCACTGCTTCGGGACAGTTGCTTGTCCTCGGCGTGGACGGGCCAACTATCGGCGGCTACCCCCGCGTCGGTTACGTTATCCAAGCCGATTGGGACATCCTTGGCCAACTCCGCCCTGAACAAACTGTGTGCTTTGTACCCATAACTCTCGAACAAGCCTATCGTCTCGCCAGGCAGCTGACCGAATGGCGTCGCCAATCCACCCTCCGCTTGTTGATCACCGCTCGCACGACCACCCGCTCCTGAGCACCGCAGCCCCCCGACCAGGACATGAGAATGTCGCGGGATGCGACATGATTTGTTGTAATTTGGGGAGCAGCATTGGCCAAAGCAAATGGCCTGGCCGGATGACGCCCGCCGCTCCTGCATTACCAGCGTATAGGGCGTCAAGATGCGACATATAAGGTGCCGTCTTTCTCAGCAGTGGCTGCGCACGGGCGTAGCGTGGCGTTGAAATAGAACAGACAGTTTGTGTCGGCAACACCAGTTTCTCCGCTGCAGGTGCATTGGCAGACTCAACGACGGGGTCGCATCCATTACAAGCAAAACAATTCCGGTTGGTGCACCTGACCAGGTATGCGAAAGTGGGCGGCGGAGAGAGAAGGAAAAGGTTTATCGAGACCGGCCTGGCGGGCAGCCACGCGAAACAAGGAGGCGATGGCCTCCGCAATCGGTCCCGTGCCCGTCATGCGTTTGCCCCAGGTGGCATCGTACAATTTGCCTCCGCGGAGTTCGCGCAGCCTGCTCAAGACTTTCTCGCGTTTATGGGGGAAATGGCGTGCGAGCCAGGAGTCGAAAAGCTCTTTGAGTGCATAGGGCAATCGCAAGACGATGTAGCCGGCGAAACTGGCTCCGTGTTGAGCGGCGGCCTGGAGAATGGCAGGGATTTCGTGCTCGTTCAGACCGGGAATAATGGGGGCGGTGAGGACGCCGACGGGGATGCCGGCCTGGGCCAGTTCGCTGATGGCCGCTAGTCGCGCCGCGGGCCGGGAAGTTCGCGGTTCCATACGAGCCGCCAAATCCGGATCCAGCGTGGTGATCGAAATGCACACGCAAGCCGCTTGGTGCCGGGCCAACGCCGCCAGTAAATCCTTATCGCGACACACCAGGTGATTCTTAGTAACGACGACCACCGGCTGGCGGAACTCAGCAAGTACCTCTAGGCAAGCCCGCGTCAGCCGCAAATGACGTTCAATCGGCTGGTAACAATCGGTGACCCCGCTCATCGCCAGGACATCTCGCGGCCAATCGGGAGACGCAAGCTCCTGGCGTAACAGCTGCGGAGCCTCGAGCTTCACCAGGATCTTGGTTTCGAAATCGAGGCCGCTCGACCAGCCGAAGTACTCATGCGTTGGCCGGGCAAAACAATAAATGCAACCGTGCTCGCAGCCGCGATACGGATTGATACTGTAGGTGAAACCGACATCGGGGCTGTCATTGCGGGTGATGAACGAGCGAGAGCGGTCAATAAAGAATTGAGTACGTGGCCCCGGCCGCTCCTCTGGAGGCAGATCGGGAACGGGTTCATAAACGAATGGCTCGAAGCGAT
>BEIM01000139.1 GCA_002898995.1 bacterium HR36 | reverse complement strand
GGAGCACCTCGAGCTTCCACACTTGCGGACGCCGGATTTGGCTTTTGGCCAGTCCCCAGAGGGCTTGCCCTGGTCCGTAAGTGCCAGGATCGCTTTCCTCAGGGACGTCGCCTGGTGGAAGGCCCACCAGGCCCGGCTCACCAAGGCGCAAGGAGCCGTCCTCGTGCTGTTGCCGTTGCAACCAGTAAGCTAATTCTTCAGCGGGGTCGAGGAGATCAGGTGCCGGCCGGGGTAATTCATGAATCGCAGCCAACAGTAGGCCAGTGGTGCCTAGCCGACTCATCAATACCAAGGGGGGACGCGGTGCCCGGCCGATAGGTTGTTGGTTATCGGTAACCGTGCCGGCTAGCAGCCATAAGGCGGCTTGTTTCGCCTGCGCCGCCCACTTTTCCTTGCCTGTTAGCCGCGACGCCTGCGCCAAGGCCAAAGTCGCCTGCACCTGCCGCACATAGTGGGCAGTGTCGAGCACCATGTCCATACAGGGAATCAAGCCACCGATAAAAGAACCATCGGCCCGTTGCTGGCGGGCCAGCCAGTCCGTGCCACGCAGTGCGGCGTGGTAAAAACCGCGGTGCAACCCAGAAAATCTTTCCACGTCGGTTGTACTCAGCGGTTTATCTACAGACGCGGCGGAATCTTGGTTCGTGTTCGGCTGCCCCAGTACGCCGATGGAAAAACCCAGGAACAGGGCAAACCAGACCCCCATCAGCCCGAAAAAGCCACATGCTGGATTTACGCCCGCCGCTTTTAACTGCCGCAGCAGGCTGATACCTGCCGCTCGTAATTCCCGATTTGCTGGTGTACCCTGAGTAGAGCTTGCGACGAGCTGCTGGACTGGCGTCATGGCTAGCCCTCCTTGGCGAAAATACCATGGACATCTCCTCAAGCTGTTCAACGTGACGCTAACTCAAAGATCTCTGGCTAGTCGCCCCGCTTAGGTGCTCGGCACCACAATTTGATTGACCCGGACTTCACAGTAATGCTGACGGTGTCCTTTATCGCGGCGGTAGTTCTTGCGGCGGCGGAACTTCTGGATGTAATATTTCTGCGAGGGATGATCCACCACTTCGCCGACAATTTGTGCTCCCGGCACGTATGGTTGACCAACGCGCAGTCCCTCGTTGGTTTGCACCAGCAACACGCGGTCGAAGACAATAGGTTGGCCCTTTTCTACGGGCCGGTAATCCACGATCACATGGTCGCCTTCACTGATGCGATACTGCCGGGAGCCATCCTCGAAGATCGCATACATGCCTGTCCTCCGAAATCATGCACGGACGTACGCAGAAGGCTATCGCCGCAGCTGCATCTTACATTACGTGGGCCGAATTCGCCCGGCCCTGGTACTCGGCACAGGCTCATCCTGTAATAATTTCGCAGTGCTTCTCAGCCTGCCGTGTGTTGGAGTATCCCCGGCAGGACTCGAACCTGCAACCTTCGGCTCCGGAGGCCGACGCTCTGTCCAGTTGAGCTACGGGGACGCCTTGCGCTCCGAAAGCGTCATCATTTTATACACAGAAGGCCTTGCGGTCATCCCCGTTCTGCGACGCCGTAACCTCGCCTGTCCACTCGCGACAAGCAACTCGGCGGCTACGCAAGGCCAACAAAAAATCCTCCGCGTGTGCCGTGTACTGGCCTTTTGAGAACCCGCTTCTTTCATAAAGAGGCCTCAGACCTGGGTTTCGGATCCCGCGTAATTGCGGGCGTGCGAGCGCCAGGCCATGTTACGCTCGGCCCCATGCGGGTAAATGGTGTCGGTTCTCCAAAAAGTGCCTCGTATCACGAGCACCGCAGAGGACGCGCAGCTGGTTACTGCGTCATTCATTCTAGCACCTAGCAGGAATGGCGGCAAGTCCGCTCCCTTGCCAAAGCCTCGAACGTTGATAGGATGCTGGGCTATAATGAGCTATGACCGCTGAATCCGCTGCAACCGTGGCGGAGCGGGGGACCCGATAATCGGGGTGAATCCAGCAGGTGGCCTCAGCGTCATGCCACTGGCTGCCGTTGCCATGCGGCGGCAGGCACAGTGCTAGCGGCACGGAGCTGGTAGGGGTAGCCTCGGCCCCGAACCCGTCAGCTAACCCCGTAAGCGTCTGCGAGGAATTACGATGACGGAGAATTGGGACACTCGGCCCAGGCATTTTTTCCATCAAGTTCAGCGGGCTGTCGTGGGTTTGCGCGACTGTACGGCAGCTTCGCAATGGGATGACAGTTGGCTAAGGCCTGCTGCTTCTAAACAGCCAATGTGGCTAGTGGCCGCGGGTCGGTCCGATCCTCGGTACCTCAACGCTGCGCAGACCGCTGGCAAGCTGGCCTGGTGTTATTTTGCCCGTTGCGCGGAGAAAAAGAGGGCTCCCGTTGGGGGATGCACCTGGAGCTGGAGGTCAAGGGTTTCCAACATACCGATGGCCCAGGTGCGAGCGTAAGCCGAGGTTATTCCCCATGATCCTGCGCTCCCGGCGACCGCGCGAACTGGATTGGTACCAAGCGGGCGCGATGCTTTTCGGCGATTGGGGCACCAGCCGGCTGTACGTTCTGGGCTTGTGCTTCTACTACACGCACCACGCCTCGTTTTGGTTTATGTTGGCCATGTCGGCCTTGCTAGTATGGCTCGCTTGGGCTTATTATGTCATTTGCCGCCTCCATCCTGACGGTGGGGGAGTTTACTCATCCGCCCGTGAGCATTCGCGACTACTGGCAGTAATCGGGGCTTTGATGCTCTGCGCCGACTACATTGTTACCGCCGCCATATCTACCCTCGACGCGTTCCATTATTTGCATTTGCCCCGTCCCGAATGGTGGTCGATAGCAACTATAGTAGCTATTGGTTTCTTCAACTTTTTCGGCCCTCGCAAGTCGGGCACACTTGCTCTAGTGGTCGCCCTCCTGACGGTGCTTTTAACTTTAGTCATCGCTAGCTTTGCTGTACCTTTTCTCCCTCAAGCTCGGGTTGATCGCTTACCGAGCCATCCTACACAGGTCTGGATTAGCTTTGTCCACATCATCCTGGCAGTTTCAGGCGTCGAGGCCGTGGCTAACATGACGGGGATCATGAAACACCCCGTGCCCCGCACTTCCAGGTTAGCCATATTCCCCGTGGTAGCCGAGATCGCCATCCTCAACCTCGTCCTCACACTGGCCATGTGTGCTATCCCTGCTGATTTTCTCGGCTCTGGCAATCCCGAACTGCAGTACGAAGCCCGCAAAGAGTCCATGCTGCGGGCGATCGCGGAGTATTATGTTCATCCGTATTTCGCCGCCGCCGCTTCTCTGCTGTTTGCGTTCCTGCTATTATCTGCGACCAATACGGCCTTGTCGGGGCTGGTCAGTGTGCAGTTCATGATGGCGCGTGATAAAGAGTTGCCTTCAGCTTTTCTGCAACTCAACGGCTACGGCATGCCCATGCTGCCGTTGGTGGTGGCAACGCTGGTTCCTCTAACCCTGGTGTGGATCTTCCCCGACGTGGAAAAACTGGCGCACCTTTACGCCATTGGCGTGGTCGGCGCGATTGCCATTAACGTGTCGTCCACAGCCCTGACGAGGCAAAAGGACATTAGAGGATACGAGCGTTTGGGACTAGGCCTGTTAGCCGCGCTAATGCTGGCCATCTGGCTGACCATTGCCGCTACCAAAGTGGAAGCACTGGTGTTCGCCCTTTTTGTAGTAGGAGCTGGCCTGGCCACTCGCTGGCTTGTGCAACATCGTGGCGAATTGACTGATCGCTTGCCCAGCCCTTTGCGCAAAGCAATTACACCTGCACCTGCAGAGGGGCCTCCACCTGCTTCTACTGCACCGCCTTCTGCCGCACCCAAGCCTGAATACGCCTATGAGCCGAAAGGAATCGTCATGGTGGCCGCCCGGGGTGGTAACCCCAGTTTGCTACAATTCGCTATCGAAGAGGCGAAAAATCGCCAGGCCGAATTGCGGGTCCTCTTTGTTCGCCAGGTAGCCGTGGTGCCCATGGGGCCTGAGGAAGAAGAGAATTCGACCGACTGGAAGGAAGATCCCGAAGCCAGCAGGCTATTTACCGAAGTAGAGAGGCTGGCGAAGGAAGCAGGCATACCCTGGCGCTGGGTGTACACGACGGGACATGACGTCGGCGAAATGATTGTCGACACCGCTCTCACTCACGGTGCAGACGTGTTAATCCTCGGTGCCAGCAAGCGGGGCCCGCTCTGGAAAGCTATGAAAGGTGACGTTATCCAGGAAGTCGGCCGACGTCTCCCAGAAGGCACGCATCTGCGTCTGTTGATCCATGCCTGACGACCAGGCCAACCGCTTCTTTACCCCCGTTAGGGTCGCCGTTCCATCGTGGTCGCCGCTAAGGCAGCTTTCCATTTTGTGCTTGTAAGGCGGCTCCGAGAGGCATACCATCTGACGATCTTGCGTCACCCGGCGCCTGCATGTGTTAGCGCCGAGAATTCGACACCTTGGAACGCCCGAGTTTTGCCACGAAAGTTGGCACGCAGCCTAACGGCCCTAGCTCATTTTACCGTTTCTGAGCGATGCAGCTGTCACTCATGACTTTGGCGTGGCAATAGGCACGGAAGCTGCTCAGGAGAAAGTCGTTTAGTGGCGGCACATTTCTTGCCAGACGTTGGCATCGCTGAATTCGCAGGAAGCTCCAACACGGAGGTGCACCATGCAGGCAAAAACCCTTCACTTGCTCGGCAGCCAAATCCCGGCCCGCTCCTTACCGCTTCCGCGCTTTGGCCTGGCGGTACTCCGTCATTACACCGCCGAGTATCTCGATTGGGGCGAGGGCCAGCCTATCGTGTTGATTCCCGGGCTGGCAGGGGGTGTGGGCCTGGTAAGCCCTCTGGCCGCCTTGCTCGCAAGGGACTACCGTGTCTTGACCTATGAACTCCGCGGCGAAACTGCTCCCTTTGCGTTGCGGCAACGCTTCACGTTGGCCGATTTAGTTGACGATCTGGCAGAGTTCGTTGCTCGGCTGGCTTTGGAGTGCCCCGTGATTATGGGCGTTTCCTTTGGTGGTATTATCGCTTTGCAATTTGCCGCCCGCTATCCAGCCCGGCTCGCCGCCGTAGTCGCTCAGGGCGTGGACGTTTCCTTTGCACCGAGTTTGCTGCAACGTGTGGCCGCCATTGTGCTTTCCGACTACTCCCTGCCTAATGATCATCCCTTTGTCAACCAGTTTTTCAACCTGTTCTTCGGGAAGCGCTGTGATGACCCGGTCTTGTTCGAATTTGTTACACGCCAGTGCTGGCAGACCGACCAAAGCGTGATGGCGTATCGGTTCCGCTTGGCCGAGGAAATGAATCTGCGACCCTATCTTCCTGCGATTCGTGTCCCTGCGCTGCTACTGACCGGCCAGCTCGACATACTGCCCACAGCCGCGGGATTGCGAGAAATGGAACAACGTATTGCTCGGATCGAACACGTTCGCATTGCCGAGGCAGGCCATCTCGCTTTCGTGAGCCATGCTCCTCAGGTGGCCGCTTGCGTGCGGCGCTTCCTGCGTAAACTCAATTGTGTCCCTGCTGCCGTCGAATAGGTTTCTCCTTGCCTCGCTACCAGCTTACAAGATCTCGGCCTTTCCGTGATGCCCGTGCTCCTGAGATCCGCAGGTGCTTCTCCCCGTTGCATTGTTACGGTTCGCGCCATACACCAACTAAAGGCATACACCTGCTCACCCCTAAACAGGAGGCCCACCATGCGAACGCTACTCATGGGCATCGCTGCTGTCTGCTTGTGCGGCTGGCTAGGGCTGTGTGCCCAGGAAAAAGCCAGCCCTGTCAAAGTAGCCACCGACCCTGCCCACGCGGGACCGGATTTCCCGATCCAAGGCGAATACCTCGGCGATACGGCTGACAAAGAACGCCTGGGCGCTGAGGTGGTCGCTTTGGGTGATGGTAAATTTCAGGTCAATTTCCTACCCGGGGGCTTGCGGGGTGAGGGCGGCGACTATGCAAAACGCATCGAGGCTAACGGCCAGCGCGACACCGCAGGGGTTACCAATATCACCACTAAAGATGGCAAGTGGAGTGCGACTATCGAGACCGGCCGAATGAGGGGCAGGACTGCCGAAGGTGTCGCGTTTGAGTTAAAGCGCATCGTCCGCGAGAGCAAAACCCTCGGCCAGAAACCCCCTGCTAACGCCGTGGTTCTTTTCGACGGTAGCCAGGCCGATAATTGGGAGCCCAAAACCCGCGTGCAAATTGCCGACGGTGCTCTGGTGGGCAACGACATTGCTTCCAAACAGCGCTTCCGTGATCATAAGCTGCACTTAGAATTTCGCCTGACTTATATGCCGTATGCCCGCGGCCAGGGGCGGAGCAACAGCGGCGTCTACATCCAGCACCGGTATGAGATCCAGGTCTTAGATAGCTTCGGTTTGCGTGGAGCTAATAACGAGTGTGGCGGCATCTATGGCCAGTTCGCACCCATCGTCAACATGTGCTATCCACCTTTGCAATGGCAGACTTATGATGTTGAGTTCCGGGCAGCCCGGTTTGACAGCAGTGGTAAGAAAATCGCTAATGCGGTCATGAGTGTTTGGCATAATGGGGTGCTTATCCATGATAAGATTTCATTGAAAGGCCCGACAGGGGGTGGACAGCCGGAATCTGAAACTCCGGGTCCGCTTTTCCTGCAAGGCCACGGTGGCCAGGTCCGCTATCGCAATATCTGGGTCGTCGAAACTAAACTAGACTGAGCGGATTATTTAGGGTTATGGCTACCCAGCCGATTTTGCGTGTCCTGCATGTCCATAAATACTTCGTCCGCGGGGAGGAGCGGATTGATGTATTGCAGGATTTATGCTTAGAAGTTCCCCCGGGCGAATTCCTCGCGATCATGGGACCTAGCGGCTCGGGGAAGACGACTTTGCTAAACTTAATCGCCGGCCTAGACCGACCCAGTGAGGGAGAGGTCTGGGTCGGCGATCGACTGATCTCCGCCATGTCGGAGTCGGAGCTAACGCGCTGGCGCACTCGCAATATTGGCTTTATTTTCCAGTTCTATCACCTCATTCCTGTACTCACCGCCTACGAGAATGTGGAGTTGCCCTTGCTGCTCCTGCCGCTAAGCGCTGCGGAACGCCGGGAGCGGGTTGAGTTAGTGCTTGAGTTAGTCGGTTTGGCCGATCGCATGAAACACCGTCCCGGCCAGCTTTCGGGTGGCCAGCAACAACGGGTGGGGATAGCTCGTGCCATTGTTACCGACCCCACCTTGATTGTCGCCGACGAACCCACAGGCGACCTCGATGCCCGCTCGGCCCGCGAAATCCTCGACTTGCTGCAAGAACTGCACCACACGCTGCAAAAAACGATTATCCTGGTCACGCACGATCCGCGCGCAGCCGAACGCGCGCAGCGGATCGTCCACCTAGAAAAAGGTCAGCTCGTCGCCGTCGAAAAACGCGAAGCCCTAGCTTCTAAGTTCTAAATCAGCGTGCCGGCCGTAACCATGAGCGCGAATATTTTCCCCATGCATGTCCGTGTCGCCATTATCACGGTCAGCGATACGCGCACCGAAGCTACCGATGTCAGCGGCCAGTCGCTCCGCCAGCTGTTCACCCAGGCTGGGCACGAAGTTGCTTACTATACTATCGTGCCCGATGAGCCTGACCAGATCCGCCAGATTCTCGCAGACCTGGACAACCGCGGAGACTTAGATGTCATTCTGCTCCATGGCGGAACAGGTATCGCACCGCGCGACCAAACTATCGAGGTGGTTACCCCATTGTTGGAGAAACGCTTGGATGGTTTCGGTGAACTCTTTCGGTTGCTGAGTTATCAAGAGATAGGTTCTGCTGCGATGTTATCCCGTGCTGTCGCGGGAGTTTGGCGTGACCGTTTGTTGTTTAGTTTACCCGGCTCACCAGCAGCCGTGCGATTAGCCGCGGAAAAACTTATCTTACCCCAGTTAGTACACGCCGTCTCTCTGATTCGGGGCCAGCCTACTCCGCATCCTGGCTGCCAGCATCAGCACCGAGAATCCGTTAACCTTTCTACACCTGCGGCGCAATGCCCTATCTACATCCGTCCCGCGGAGCATGCGCAATTCCACGCGCAAAGAATGGCTAAGGTTACTTTATTCCAAAGTCCGAGGCTATTACTCGGTCTCAACTGCTTCGAACCTGGCCAGGAGCACCAATTACATAGCCATGCCGGTCAGGATAAAGCGTATTTGGTCCTCCAGGGCGAAGGCGTATTTCTAGTGCCCCAAGGGGAGCAACCGATGCAGCCCGGAGATCTGCTTGTCGCTCCCGCCGATGTCCCCCACGGTATCAG
>BEIM01000138.1 GCA_002898995.1 bacterium HR36 | reverse complement strand
ACGGTCTGGTAGCAAGTGTGCCAGCGTTTTTCCAGGACGGTGTCGTAAACAAGCTTGTAGCAGGTTCGCGTATGGAGCCGGTAGTTAACGAAGGAAGTGTTGGGGCAATCCTGGGCTGCGACTTGGACAACCTGCGAGGCGCCAAGATCTTGGGCCAAGGATCTCCCCGCTGCCGTCAAGACGACCACAGCCGACAGCAACGGCGCAATCAGACGAAATCTCATCGTCAAGCCTCCTTGTGCGACCCAGCGGCCAAGCTGCTGACCGGCAAGTAGTCACGACGGGTCCCGGTGCACAGCTTGCGCCAATGAGCCGGCCCCAATCCACGGCGGGCTTACACCCGCTGCTGAGGAGATTCCAGCGATGGATCGCGGCCGGTTTCGATTTTCCCTTGTGCTGGCGTGTTTATCGGCGGCAGGGCAAGCCGGGGATGATCGGCAACATGGCCGGCTGGTGCGTTTTCGCTCAGTGGCTTGCGGGGCAAACCGGTTCTAACGGATTTGTCGAGCCTCCGCGGTTGACGCTCGACATACAACGGACTGACGCGTTACATCGGTCTTACAGCGCCACTACAAGTGCCGCCGTTGACGCCCGACGGACACAAGCTGACGCCTGCCGCTGCCGGGCAGCGCCCAGCTATCAGTCAAACCAGGCAAGACAGGCTCTCAAGCGCGGTTTTACTGAGAATGCTGTTGGATACGCTGGGCGTGTTGCCGATTGCTCCTTCAGTTGGCCAGCAATGCTTGACTGGGAGATTTCAGCGACAACACAATCCGCCGACATTGCTCCAAATCGCGCAACATGCAGTCGGCCAAGTATTCGTTGGCAGTTTCGTCCTGGCACCAGGCCAATTGTTCCTGGAGTTGTGCAATTTGCTCCAATAATTCACGTAACCGTAGTAGTTGGCGATCGCGAAACGTCATGGCTCTTCTCCGTTGGTCGGGCCTGACCTTCAGCTTTACCCTGCATTTGTGCATCTTCTATGCCAAACTGACAACGCTCCTGCACAGTAAGTTTCGGCTAGTTGCAAGGCCGCTCCCAGGCTCAATTAGCAAATCTGCCAAGATTAGAAATGCGCCAACCCGTTAGCAACCGCTTCCACTTCTTGCCTGACACATTTTGTAAAATCGGCTCAGCCAATTGGTAAGACCTACAAGGGCACGAGAGATGAGTAATAGGCTATTGCGAGTGGTGCTTAGCGAGTCAAGGTCTGTTTGTGTCCAGGCAATACGCAAGCCCGGGAACCTATTCCAGGGCAAGGAGCCAGCGCATATTGCGCTTATAAGCTTCCACGCCCGGCTGGCCGTAAGGGTTGACGCCTAATAGTCGGCCTTCAATCACCGTGCTGAGCATCAGCATTTGCATGAGTTGGCCGAGAGTGTATTCGTCCAACTGCGGCAACACAAGGTCCGTGGTAGGGCGAGCGTCTTCGGCGTAGGCCAGGTTCGTTCCCTGCCACGCAGCCTGAAGCAGTTCGGGAACAGTCTTACCAGCAATGGGATCGAGGCCATCAGTATTGCCGTCCAATTGGCCCAGGGGAATTGGACTATGTCCAGGCCGTTCGACGATGACGTTGTGGATAATGCGATCGCGGGCCCCTTCCTGATGCTGTTGTCCGCGCGAGTGCAAATCCCGCGTTTGCACCGCGGTGATCGGCGTAGGCCCAGTTTCGTTCTTGCCGAGGCTTTCCGAGACCAACTGGTCGTACCACAGGCCGAGCCCCTCCAGTTTCTTCGACCAGACCGACAGTACGCGGATGGGTTTCCCTAACGAGGCGAAGAAAAGATGATTGAGAGCGGCGAATTGGAGGGGCAGGTTTTGTTCTACAGGATGTTCCCAGAAGTGGCGCGTCATGTCGGCCGCGCCCCGAAGCAGTTGGGAAATGTCAAGGCCAAGAATGGCCGCCGGCACCAAACCCGCCGGAGTGAAAACCGAAAAACGCCCGCCCACATCGTCAGGCATCGGAAAGATCGCCTCCTGCGGTAACCCCAAAGCCTGAGCGACCTGGTAAAGTCGACTGCGTGGCTGTGTTTCCGTGACGACCAGGACAAGCCGAGCAGCTAATTCCCGAGGATGCCACTGCTGCCAGTGCCGCCAGAGGATGCGGAAAGCGGCTGCTGTTTCCAGCGTGGTACCCGACTTGCTCACCACCACCAGAGCCGTGCGTTCCTGGCGAGACCGCGCCATTCCTTGCGGGGGTTGCAAAAGCGCTAGCAAGTCAGCGAGTGTGTCGTTGTCCAGCCCGTTGCCCTCAAAATAACAACGTGGAATGCTTCGGCGTGCTTCCACTGCCAACTCGTTGTGGTAGGTGGAAAGCAGCGCTTCGGTTAGGGCACGCGCGCCCAAATAAGAGCCGCCTATGCCCAGAATGACAATGCGATCCGCCAACTCTCGAAGGATTGCCGCGCTGTGTTGAATCCTGACCAGCAAATTGTCCCGAGGGTGCCGCTCCGCCTGCTCCAGTAGTTGCGCCGGCAAGTTTATGAAACCATGATCGGCCGGTTGAGGAGCCAGTGCACGGGCTTCGGAAGACAGGGCCTTGTGCTCGATTTGTTGCCGCAATTCAGCCAAGCGCTCACGCAGTGTATCCAGCTGCGGTTTGCGGACATAATGGCGGCTGCGAAGTTCGACCACTCGCGGGGAAGGACTGGGGCGCCCTTCATCGAAAATCGCCTGGCGGAAATCCCAAAGCACTCCTTTTGTGCTGATGACCCCAAAAGGTCTTGGCTCGGGAGAGTCTTGATGGTGAGGGGACATTGCTTTACATCCCGGATGCTGGGTCACTCGGGGAATTGGTCGTAGGATGTCATGCTCATAGTGTTATGGCAAACCGGCGCAAGAAGGTCAATGGAGGTGGCTCTATGACGCAACTGGAATTGGTGAAATCGCTACAGGAGCCGAACGATACCAAAATCGTCCTCTTGGTGGCCGATGGGCTCGGAGGTTTGCCCGTGGAGCCCGGCGGGCGAACGGAGTTGGAGACAGCCAACACTCCGCACCTTGATCAAGCAGCTCGCGATGGAGTATGCGGATTGAGCATCCCCGTCCTGCCGGGAATCACGCCAGGCAGCGGTCCCGGGCATCTGGCGCTGTTCGGATACGACCCGCTGGACTATCAAATCGGTCGCGGGATTTTGGAAGCCTTGGGTATTGGTTTTCCCATCGGGCCGAAGGATGTGGCGGCACGGGACAACTTTTGCACGGTGGATGAGCAAGGACGTATCACGGACCGTCGCGCCGGCCGTCCGTCCACGGAGCGGTGTGCCGAAATGGTAAACAAGCTGAGGCAAATCCGTATTCCCAGCGTGGAGATTTTCGTCGAACCGGTACGCGAACATCGCTTTGTGCTGGTGTTGCGTGGCGAGGGCTTGGGTGACGAGGTGAACGACACTGACCCGCAGCAAGAAGGGAAACCGCCTTTGCCAGCATTGGGCCGACCCGGTTCCGAACGCACGGCGGGAATTGTGAATCAGTTCGTAGCACGCGCAGCCGAGATTCTCCGCGACCACGCCCCGACCAACATGCTCACCCTCCGCGGCTTTTCACGCCACCCCGGGATTCCTACGCTACAGGAAGTTTACGGTGTCAAGCCTGTGGCGCTAGCCGTTTACCCAATGTACAAGGGGCTGGCTCGCCTGGTGGGCATGGACGTCGTGGACGGGCTGCAAACCCTCGATGAGCAGCTTGCTGCTCTGGAGCAAGCCTGGAACAAGTATGACTTCTTTTTCCTTCACTACAAGTACACCGATAGCACGGGTGAGGACGGCAATTTCCAAGCGAAGGTCAAGGCGATTGAGGCGCTCGATACCGCCATTCCGCGTATCCGCGCGCGGAAACCCGATGTACTCATCGTAACGGGCGACCATAGCACGCCCAGCAAACTCCGCAGCCATAGCTGGCACCCCGTGCCGACACTGTTGGTGGCAGATACCTGCCGCCCCGATCATGTCAACTCTTTTGGCGAATCGGCCTGTCTACAAGGAGGTCTGGGCTTGTTCCAGGCCAAACATCTCATGTTGCTGGCGCTGGCACACGCGCGACGGCTGGGCAAATTTGGTGCCTGAGCCGTGAAGATTCCGCCGACGTCTCAAAGGCAGCGGCGCCTACACGGAGCCGTTGGTGGACACTGCAACAGTCGGCGTATCGGCTGGCAGGGTTCTGCCTTTTGCTCCGTTGTCGTTTGTCGGGTGTGCGGACACGGTGGCCAGCCCCGCGCCGGTCCGAAATGTTTCAATGGAAAGCCGTTTTGCCAGCTCAGGCAGGGAGCTGGCCTCGATTTCCGCTATCGTTTCCTCCATGGGATATTCCAAGCGTTTGATTTCCACATGGCCGTCTTGCCACACGGCGTAAGCCAGCCGGGGATCCCCATCGCGCGGCTGACCGACGCTGCCAGGATTTATGACCAGCTTATTGCCCACGGGCAGCACGAACGGGATATGGGTATGGCCGACGCAGATCACATCCGCTTCTACTCGTTCGAGGCGTTGGGCCCAGCCTTCGGGGTCAGCGTGCAGGTATTCATCCAAGGGGTCGCTGGGCGTGGCGTGGACGAAAAGGAAACGACGGTGATCAAGCGTTGCCCAGCACATCGTCGGCAAGCTACCCAGAAAGCGTAACTGCTCACGGTTCAGTTTCTCCCACGTGATCTGCCGTGTCAGCCCGCTGAGATATTTCAAGCCGGTGCGGCCGTTGGTGATGACTCGTTGCGCTGCCGCATGATCGTGGTTGCCCCGCACAGCAATCGGGCAGTGCTCACGAACCCAATCGACACAAGGCGCGGGATTCAAACCATAGTCCACGATATCACCCAGGCAGACACACAGATCGTGGGGTTCTTGTATGCTTCGGAGAGCTGCCCAATTGCCATGCACGTCTGCTAAGATCAAAATGCGCATGACCGCTCCGCCTGCTTCATCGCCTTCGGCGCGGGCCTTAGTATACCCGTAGCGCCAGCGAATTGAGATTGGCCACCTTGCCAAACAAATCTATAATATCAAAAGACATGAGTAAGAGCCACCAGGAAGGTTGCCCCAGGGCTACTGCGGTTCCTCTCACCCTGGTTAGTCAAAGGAGAGGCTATGATTCGCCCGACTAAGCCGATCGCCCGCATGACCTTGCAAGAGTTACTCACCCAAGCGCAAAAGTGCGCCCGGGATCTGAGCGAGCACTTCCACGCGGGAGTGTTCAACGCTTTGGCCGACTTTCGGGAGGTCAGCCGGCCCGTTCGTAAGAAAAGCCACTTCCCGACCGTGCAGGCGCTCAAAAACTCACTCGACAAGCTCTCCGAAGCTGCCGAGGAGACTATCCTATTGTGCGATTTGTTGCTGGAACTGCTGACGGAGACGTTGCGGCGAGCCAAGGCGGAATTGGAGCGGCAGCGCGTCTAGGAGGTTCGTGCCACTGCAGGGGTGGTCGAGTGTTGTCCCAATTCCCTATAACGCCGACTTAGCTACGCGGTAGGCGATTCCTGATTGGCCGCTAAAGCACGGTGCAATGCCGCTTGATACTCCTGTGGCGTGTTGATGTTAGTCAGCGAGAGCGACTCTGGGTCAACGTCGGCCCACTCCTCGGGTTGGAGCCAGCGCACTGGAATTTGTTCCAGTAAGAAAGCTGGGCGAAGCTGACCATTACGCAGCAGCGACTCGACTAACGGCCAAAGAGCCACAGCATAAATTGCCACTAGCGGATGCCGTTGTCCTCCGAAGATGGGCACACACGCTTGAGCATAGGTGGCGCTGCTTTCTGCCGTCTCGACCGCGTGTCGCATCGCATCCATCAGCCGCTGCAAGAATGCCGGTCGCACCAACGGCACATCGCACGAAACCACTAAAGCATGACTTGCTTCTTGTCGCAACGCCCACAAACCGATGTGGAGGCCTGCCAGCGGGCCGCGGCCAGGGTAAACGTCTTCCACGATACGCACTGAGTTTGACAAAGGCGGCAGACTCTGGCCAGGTCGCCGGGCCACCACTACTGGTGCCACCACTTGATTCACGCACTGCACTATCCGCTCAAGCACCGTTTGGCCACCAAAGTCCAGCCAGGCCTTGGCCTGCCCCATGCGGCGACTCTCGCCACCGCATAACACCAGCCCCGCCACTTGCCACCGTTCTCCTCTGCGGGTAACCGTATCGTCATCACCTCGGGGTTCAATCACTGCGTCTCGTTGCCCCATTGTGTCAGCCGCTGGCTTATCTCATTCCTCGTTATCTAAGCGCTTGAGCCATTCTAATGAAGATTCGGCCGTTTCGGGTTTGCCGAGAGCCTGAATAACCTCCACCTGCCCCCGCACCTCTCCTTCCAACAGGCGCAGTCGCAGCTCCAATTCGCGTACTTTGTGCTCCAACATTTGCAAGACGCCGCGTTGTTCGGTCGGCAGGCGCAGCCGCGGCACTTCTGGATACCCCAACTGCCGCTGCAATGCCGCAAACAAATATAGCGGATCGCGCCCGTGACTGGCTTTCGCAATCCTTCCTTCTTTCAACCCAAATAACGGCCGAGGGAATGGTCCTTCCCTCCCTGCGCGTTGCTGGTCCTGGATATACTGCTCCGAGTACAGATAAATCAAATCCGCGAACTCAACTTCGCTCATGCTTCGCCGAACAGTTTCAATAAATTGCCGCCAATCTTCGTCGAAAAAGCTATCCTGTTCCATGCAGTCCAGACCATTTTGATACCCCAATTGGCAGCGGGCCAAGACCTCAAACTCGTAAACAAACAGCCCTGCCGGCGTCGGATTTTCGGAGCGGTAGCGCGCCTCTCCCTCCAGAACTTTCAGGGCGTGATCTAAGCTGAATCGAACTCCTTCTTCTTCTGCCTTGGTCATGACGAAGGCTTGAAACGGCGTGAAATAGTGAATCAATCGCTTCATGCCCGAGCCTAACTGCCCCGAGTGCTTCAGCTCGGTCGCCAGGAATTCCACCGCCCATGGTAGCCGTGTTGTTGTCAATAACTCGTCCCGAATCTGCAACAGCGCCATTTGTGCTGGCACTCCTTCTCGCAAACGCTCCGCCAACGTTCGGAAAAAATACGCCTGCTCGATGTATTCTTCCCGCTCCAGCACCGGCGCCAATAGGGTGCTTGACATCCCTTTCCTCCGGTACCCTCAATGTCGGAGACCTCGCGACTTGTTCTCTAGCCGGCAAGTATTGCCATGGCACGGCAGCAGGCGAAATCGGTTGCGAGCAATCCACGCGTACACTCGCTCACCTACCCACGCCGCCCCTGGAAGATATAGGAACGGCACGATCGGCCAACATGCCGGTAACTGCCAAGCCAACCAGCGAAACGCAAAGAATCCACCATACGCACGGCGGCGATCCGTGCCCGGCGTCACCACGTACATCTCTTCCAGAAGTTTCTCCGGCAGAATAGGCGGCGTGGTTTTGGGAAGCTGGAAGGGTTCTCGCGCATTCTGATAGGCTAGCCGGCCGAACACATCTAATCGCCGTAAGATCCCTACGCTGCGAACGCACAACGGACATTCGCCGTCGTAAAGGACCACCGGCCGATCTTTCGGCAATTCAGTCGCAGCCCGGTCCACTGGCGGCTCGGATAATGCTGTCGTTGGATGCTCCTTTGGCTGTGCGTTATACGCCATCGCTGTCTCCACTGCGACTCCGAGCGCTTCCGTTCCTGCCCACGGCCCGCCGCCGGTTCAACCCAGCGAGACGACTCTTCCCGCTTTCCAATCGCACATTCCCGCTTTGGCCGACGGTGCCCTCAGATATTGTAGCAGCTAACGCTTCCCTGCCATCGCCCAGGAGCTACCCCATAGTTCCTTTCTCCTCCCTTCTGCGCCGGGACACGCTGGCCAACAGCTTACACTTTACATATTCCGAAAGGAGAACCTAAGCGAAGATCTCCTAGCGATCATACCTATCCACGCGAAACAGGTCGCCCTGGTGACAGAAGGGGAGAATACCAATGCGATTGAGGAACCTAGCGATCGCTGGCAGCGCAATGCTGGGCCTGCTGCTGTGCCTGAGTTCAAGCATTCCCCAGCAAAATCGCCCGCAGGCTGAATTACTACCCGCGCTTGAAGTGCGAGTACGCGTCCTAGCTCTTCAGGGAAAGCCACCCGGCCAAACTAAGTTTACGCTCCACGTAACAGGCATATCCGGCACCCAAAGTCTTGCCGGTGATAGCTGGTCGCCCTGGCTCGCTATAGATAAGCAGGCTTGGCAAGCCATCCTCAAAGGCTATCCTAACAGTTATCTAGGCCGATTTCCGGTTTCCTGGGCACTTAGTGTGAATC
>BEIM01000137.1 GCA_002898995.1 bacterium HR36 | reverse complement strand
GGCAGGCTGGCAGGTGGCCGCAGAAATGCGGGCGAGATGTCGCTAACCAGGGTTCGCCCCTGGGGCAAGCGCGGCGGAAACAAAGCAGGATCAGCGTGGCGCTGCGCCACAACCAGACCGGCACAGAGCAGTGCCGCAGCCGGCCAGACCTTCCACCGGGACATAGCCAACCTCCTTTCGCATGCAAGGGGAGCGGGAATTTAAGTTGTGCAATATTACACGGCGCAAAATGACGATTGTCCAGCGTTAGGCTAGTGGGGACTTGCCATTTGCTCGCCCGCCACGGAGACCCGCCATGACGAACAATCTTTTTTGGATAGCCACGACAACGGGCCTGCTAGGCATCGCCTGCGTGGGTCTGGTTGGTTACTCCCAGGAGGAAACGGTAACGCCCCTGGCCGATCCGACGGCGTTTATTACGCCCGAGGGCCTGGAAGGGACTGGCGAAAGCGTGCCGGACGGCGCACAGCCGGTGTTGCGGGGTCCGGTGCACGAGGCTTATGCGCAGCCCGCGCGAGTCAAACCGCAGCCCGGACCAGTGGTGCCGAAGGAGCCGCCCAAGCCGATTGAAGAAATCCCGCCCGATCAAAAGCCCGCTGGCGAAAACGTGCAATGGATACCGGGCTACTGGTTCTGGGACGAGGAAAAGCGAG
Organism: bacterium HR36; assembly: GCA_002898995.1. Classification (GTDB taxonomy): domain Bacteria; phylum Planctomycetota; class Planctomycetia; order Gemmatales; family HRBIN36; genus HRBIN36. The sequence goes on along the minus strand of BEIM01000137.1, from coordinate 7,672 downwards.
GTTTCCTTTGGGTAAGCGGGATCTGGCGGGCCGTCCCGCCGGGTATGGAATGGGTGCCAGGAACCTGGGTACGTGTGGAAGGAGGCTGGCAATGGGTGCCGGGATACTGGAAGCCGGTGGCGCAAAAGGAAGTGGAAGTAGCTCCTGAACCGCCTGAACCGCCTCCGCTAGCCGAACCTCCGCCTGCGCCAGGCCCCGATTACTTGTATGTGCCTGGGACCTGGGTTTACCTGGATTACCGCTGGTACTGGCGTCCTGGCGTCTGGGTGGTTTATCGGCCGGGTTGGGTCTGGACCCCCGCCTGCTACTACTGGACGCCGTATGGCTACGTGTTTGTGGATGGGTTCTGGGATTATCCGTTCCGCTACCGCGGCTGGCTGTTTTGCCCGATCTGGGTGGATTTTGCCGTGTGTTATCGGCCGGGCTGGTTCTGGCGCCCCTGCTATTGGGTGCCCGAACCTTGCCTCACCTCCTTCCTGTTTGTCCACACACGGCGCTTCTGCTTTTTCTTCGGCGATTTCTACGACCCGTTCTACGCCCGATCGGGGTTTGTGTCGGTCTTCTATTACCGCGTGCATCGGCATTGTTACGACCCTGTAGTAAGCTACTACGCTTTGGCCTATCGTAGTCAGGATCCGTATTGGCTGGCGCGGCAGCGCGCCGTGACACAAGCACGGATTCACGGCACTGCGCCGCGTCCGCCGCGCACCTTGCAGGAGCAAAGGCAGCTCCTCGCTGCTGCCGCTGGCGACCCAGAACGCCAGGCGAAACTCCGCCAGCTAGTCGTGGCCGGCTCCATCAGCCGCACCAACGTGAAAACCGTCGCCGTGCAAAAACTCGATCCCAAACAATTGGAACTGGCCCGCAAATCCGCGGAAGAGACCCGCCGCGTTCAGCAGCAGCGCGCCGAATTGGAGCGGAAACTGGCCGTCAGCAAACCCGAACCTGGCAAGCCGCCAGCACGCATCCAGCCAGTCAGTGTGAAGAGCACGGCCGAAGTCCAGACCACCAAAACACCGCCACCTGCCATCCGTCCTAAATCAGAGCTGAAAACACCGCCCCCAATCACCAGCAGGCCCCCAGAGGAGAAGCCGACACCCAGCAAACCCAGCGAGGAGAAAGCCAAACCCTCCCCGAGCAAACCCATCGAAGCAAAGCCTAAGCCTGCTAAGCCCATAGAAGACAAGTCCAGCCCGCCTCCTGTCAAACGGATCGAGGAGAAACCTAAGCCGACCCCCAGTAAGCCTGCCGAACCCGTCAGGCCACCAATTAGACCCAGCGAAAATAAGGTCGCGCCGACGCCGGCTAAGCCCGGCAGCAGCACGGTGCCGGTACGCCCTACCCGAGCAGCCGACGATGACGGCCGCGACAACCGCTTGGCACCTCGACCGCCCAGCGAAGACCGGGCCAGACCCACTCCGAACCGCCCGCCGATCGAGGACCGGGGCCGTCCGAATCCGCCTCGGCCACCCCAGGAGACCAGACCGCCTGCCAATATCCGGCCCGCGGACCAAACGCCGCCAGTCATTCCGCGCCCCAGCGACCGTAATCCAGTTCCCACTCGTCCGCCAGCGGATAGCCGACCTCCCGGGCTTGGCTCGCCGCGGGTCGTCCCAGTGTTGCCCAGCGACCGCCGCGTTGTTCCCGAACGCCCCTCGCCTCCACCTCGATCCAACGAACGATCATCGCGCGAACGTCCCTAGCAAGCTGGGCCTTCCGCAGATACCGAATGCCTTCGCAGCCAACTTGCCTTGCCCATGGGCCTTACGAAAAAACTCATCTGCAAAAAGCTCGACTAGCCTTGCTCCATGCCGATATGCCAGCCCTGGTTCCCTCACTGCCGCGACGCATCACCAATTAGGCTGTTTGTAAACGCAACAGCGCTTACCATATGCGCGGCGCTGCTCCAAGCAACCCGGTGATCTGTCGCGGGAAATGATCTGGGAAGCGGACGCCGGACCGCTAGGGCAGCCGCGTCAATCTTCGCGCGAGTGCCTCTTTCACCTGTCAGGCCAAGTTGTGCTCGACCAAGGTTCTGAGCTCGCGTTTCCCCTTGGCCAAAGGAAAAGCGCAGTAGTGGAAAAAGTTAGGCAAACAGCGAGTTAATCGTATGTGGGCGGAAACAAAAATCGCGGCGGGGGCCATCGCCGGGAGCCGCTGATATGACACCCCCGCCGCTCCAGTGGAGCCAAAGCAAGCGATCAATGGTGATCTTCCAGACCGCCAACGGCAACCAGGTCGCTCGGTTTGCCACCCACGCTCCAGGTAGCCACCAGCGCGTAATCCTTGAGCCGGATTGCCTGTAAGGTGCCGTTGCCAGGATTGGAGACGAAGGCGTACCTCCCGTCAGCATCCACGGCCACGTGATGATGACCGAAATGGCCTTGCACCGCACTTGGACCGATGGACAAGGTGTGCGCGAGTCGCGCATCCTCGAAGAAGCCGTCGCCGTTAGGGTCGAGTTCCACGATGTCCAGAATTTCCTCCAGTTCCGCGTCGCCCGGTTTATCGTGGCAAATTAAGGCCAGGACCTTGCCTTGTGAAGTTTGCACTACCTTGGGCGATGTCGGCCGTAGGCCTTTGCGGGCGCTAAGTGCGACCATGGTCAATTGCGGCTGCTGCAAAGCAGCGTTGATCACTCCGAGCATGGGTTTCTCTCGCCCCGTTGTAAACAACACGTAATTCTTGTAACTCGAAAAAGCTCCGGTGCGCAGCGCCTGGTCGCCCTGTTGGCCGAGTTCGAGAGTGTGATAGGAGAGCGATTGCGGCTTCACCGATAAGTCTTCAAGGACGGGGAGCCACACAATGTCTTTTTCAGGAGCTACGAACAGTTTTCCGCTATTCACAATAGCCCCGTGCAAACCGCCCCAAGGCAGATGAAAAGTGTACATAATAAACGATTCTCCACCTGGCCGAATCACCGAGACATCAACACGTCCCTTATTATCGCCTTCGCGATCGATCCAGCAGGCGTAACCAACCCGATCGCGATCCACGGCCAAGGTGATATGATTACCTCCGCCGGGGATAAAATGTGGTTGACCGCGGCGTACCAATTTTCCGCCGCGCACCTCATAACTTCGCGGCGCCACGCGCGAGTATCCGTTCAGGAGATCGTGGGCTACGTAAAACGCCTCGCCATAGCTATAGACGTGGGCCGGGTTGCCTTGTTTTTGGTCAATCCGCGAGTCGGCGACGAATGGCAGTGTGTCGTAGCGCCAGTCGTGGTGATCGCCGTGAGGCACGTTCCGCACCCCTGCATAAGTGAGTAGCCAACCGCTCCCGTATTGCCCGCCTTCGCTGTCTCGCAAACCGCTCAGGAGCCAGCTATCCAGGGCCTGTAGCTGAGTCAGATGCTGCTTTTCGGGTGATAATTGAGGCCAGTTTCGCACTACGCTTGTCAATCCAAGCCGCAGCGTGTTGCCACTGACTAAGACATCTGCCCATCGCAACGCAGCCGTCTCGTCTTCGTGGTAAAACAGCCGCGTAAGCCGTTTCGCTTTCGAAGCCTGGCCAACTGCCGTTGCTTGGGTCGCTAAATAAGCAAAGCTCGCAAAGCAAACCAAGCAAACGGCATAAATAATCCAGCAGAAGACTAACCGCTGACTCTGGAGCGGCTTCACGGCTGGAGGAAGGTGACCTCGCACTGACCGTCGTGGGTTTGCCGCGCGTGGCAAGGTTTCGTTTAGCATGTGCATACCTCCTTTCTGCTAAGAGATTTGGTGTGCATGCTGCCGCGGTGCTGGGCTAGTTCGTGCTTGGAATCGCATCCGATGGAGGTTTTCCCCGTATGCGGTTATCCCAGAGCCAGGCTATTCGAATGCTGATGAGATTGGCTCGCCGCCAGCACGAGTGGCAAGAGCTCGCCAGACTTGGAGGTGAATCGTGTTGCGCACCAGACGTACACTGCCATCGCCGAAACTACAATGGACGCCAGCAGGATATGGGCTGCGGGCTGCATACCATCCGCTTCCATGAGCGAAACAGTCTGGCCGAGGCGAGTTGGGCGGTAAGTAAGCATTGAAACCTGTGCTGCTCAGGTCGGGATAAATCCAGCCCGCACCGCGTGCGCCACGGTAGGAAGTGGCGGATTGGCAATCCGCATCGTTCAGCGGCGGGTTTACTCCCCCCGGCGGATTGTGGACTACCGTACGGCCGGCGCTGCGGTTGGCTGACCACCGCGGTGGTCCTGCACTTTGCGGAAGCGGCCCGCTGGCATCGTGGTCAGGCCCCATCAAGATTTCGGCCATCAAGAGGGTATTGGAACTGCCGTCGAACAAATCTGTCAGCCGAACTTGTGAGCCATTCCAAAAGACCCCATCTGTTGGATACCGAATGTCCACAAAGCTCCCCAGCCCAGTGCCAGTATTGACTGCGTAATTAGTACCCGCGGTTTGGGCATTGAAATAATTCATAAAGATGGGTTTTTGGCCGTCTTGAGGATTCAAGAAGAGCGGAACAACGGTAGCAGCGGCTGGCTGGTGAACAGGGTTGAGAACACGCTTTGGGCCGGCGCCAAGATACAGGGGTTGCGTCAAATCAATCAGCCGCTGTAAGTTCTCTTGCTCCACGTAAGGGAGAATTTGTGCCAAGGCTGAAAAACCAAAATCGGTTCCATCAGGCTTGGCCGGCCCCGATGCTCCTGGCAACGTGCCGAGGTTGTCGTGGTGGTTGTGCATAGCAATCGCCAATTGCCGCAAGTGGTTCCGCGAACGGACAGCATTGGCAGCCATGCGCACCCGCTGAATAGCTGGCAAAAGCAACGCCATGAGTAGCCCTATGATCGCGATGACTACTAACAACTCGATCAGAGTGAAACCGGCCAACGGCGATGGATTGCGGTAAGTCGGTTCCCCAAGGAACCACCAGCGGCGTCGCGATGGCTGCTGACTACCAAGCCGCACGACCAGCGACGATTTCCAGCTGTCCATCGTTCGGAGCCGGGTGTGCATATTCGGTGTCCTCCTCCCAGGTAGGCCCATGCCGCAGCGTTGCAGTTTTACTTTATTATACCCAAGGCAAGTGAAACGTCAATACTTGGTATAACCAACTTCGGCATCCCGGCTCAGGAAGTGCGTTCTTTCCCGATCTCGCCCGCCAGCACACAACACGATTGACCAATCTCATCGCCCGCAATGCTATTGCAGAAACAACCGCACTCTGTCTTGAGCATCCAAGGGCGGCGGGCGTTAGCGTACTGTGCGACGCCCTTCCAGCCGAATTGCCCAGCGACAGCAGCAACCGATGCTGACCGGCCGTGGGCACCGCACGCGCATGCCGAGCGATAAATTTGATTCGGTGGGTGAATGTAACGAACAATGCGCCCAGCGGGGCCAGCCGCGCAAGCGCATGGAGCTTGCCCGACGCAGCGTCAGCGAACACCATTGCACAACACAACGCGCTGACGTTTACCGCTCCCGGCATGGTTCGCTTGCTATACGAAATCGAATCGCTCGAGATGCGCGGTGTCGCAACACAGCGAGCTGACGCTCACCACCCCTGAAAGGTTGTCGCGACAGGGTGAGATGCGGTACCTTCCTCTGCAAAGCGCCTTGCCTCCGCAAACCGTGTTGCTCCCGAAAAGCCCGTTCATGCTACCTCTCAAAAAACGCATTACTTCCGAAAGCGCTTTACTGCCGAAAACACGCTGGTTCCGAAAAGCACGTTGTCCCCGAAAGCACGCGAACATGCTATAACAGTACATGAAGGAGTGTGGCATCTGGCTATCAGGAGACGGGCCGATAGCTGGGAAAACACGCTCACAGGCTGCATCCGCCCGTGAAGGATATCAAGCATCTGCACGTTAGCGGTGTGCATGCTGCATCGAGTGAGCCCCTACGTTATTGGTGGTTCAGTTCCGGTGCAGATCAGGAAGGCCATCCATGTGTGAACGTTAGCTCCAGTTAGCCCGAGTCGCGACAGTCATGAGCGGCTGGCGATCGAAGATCCATGTGTGAACGTTAGATCGAATTAGCCCCTAACCTGTTCGTGTGGCAAAAAGCGGTCGCGGGTGAGGGGAGTCAGCTCGCAGGCGAGGAGATAACATGACCGTATGCTCGGCTCGTGGCTGCGCTTCTTGGGCGAATGGTGGCGGGACTTTTATCATACTGGTGCGATCGCGCCAAGTAGCCGGTTTCTCGCGCGTGCGATGACAGAAGTTTTACAGCCGCCGCGCCCGCCCTGGCGGATATTGGAGGTCGGCCCGGGTACTGGCGCCGTTACCGCGGCCATCTTGCGTCATCTGCAGCCTGAGGATCGCCTGGACCTGGTGGAAATTAATCCCCGCTTCGTGGAAATCTTGCAAGTGCGCTTCGCCAGTGATCCGCGCTTCCAGCCTTATGTGCCGCAGGTTTATCTGTACTGCACCGCCTTTCAGGAGTTCTGTCCGCCGCAGCGCTACGAGTGCATCATCTCTGGCCTGCCCCTGAACAATTTCCGTTCCGAACAGGTAAGGGGGATTCTCCAACATTTCGACGAATTATTGCTGCCGGGGGGCTGGCTGGTTTATTTTGAATACGCCTGGATCCGGCAATTGAAGATGCCTTTTGTCAGAAAATCAGAAAAGCGGCGTCTCTACCGTGTCGGTCGCATTACTCAGAGTTTCTTGCAAAAGCGGCAAGCGCACCGCCGGTTAGTGCTTCTGAACCTGCCGCCTGCATTTGTCAATTATGTCCGCAAGAAGCCCGCTTCGGATGGCCAGGCTCAGGGCCTTGGTCATCCCGAGGCACACAACACAGCGGAAACATAATCCCGCCGCCACCGCGCAGGGCAAGGTAAGGTGGAGCTGATGCTCGTTCGGCGAAGGCGTTTTACAATAAACTGGGAGATCTCTGCGGCCGCGACCCAATGGCAGTGCAGGAGCGGCGCTCATGCAGCTATCGGATGAACTTTTGCTGCAACGCATCCGCGAAGGGGATGCAACTAGCTGGGAGGAACTGGTGGCCCGGTATCAGGGGCGCCTGGTAGCTGCCGCGCGGCGGCGCTTGCGCGATCAGTCCCTGGCTCACGACGTCGTCCAGGAAACCTTTCTCGCCTTGCACAAGGCCGCTTCCCATTTGCCAGCTACCTGGGATTTGCAGACGTTTTTGTTCAGCGTGCTGCGCAACAAGATCGTTGATGTGCTGCGGAAGCAGGGGCGACACCCTGTGCACCATTGGCCCGAGGATCCGCATTTTTCGGCAGTGGCCTATGCTGGTGCTGGGCCCTCCACGTGTTGTCGCCGTCAGGAACGCCAGGAACTCGAAGCGCAGACGCTGGCCGAAGTCCTCCGCGAACTCGTCACGGAGTGGAAACAGCGCGGCGATTACGAACGCCTGCAAGTCATCGAGCTGCTCTTCGTCAAAGGTTGGCCGAACCGCCAGGTCGCTGCTTTTTTGGGTCTGGCGCCACAACGCGTGGCCAATCTTCGCTTTGCCGTGGTCGAACGGTTGCGCCAGCTCCTGCAGAAACGGGCACTGAATCCCGATGTTTTTCCCGAATTGCAAACGCCCCACGGCGGAGAGACACCATGACGAGCTCGCCTTCTGCTGCGACGTTGTCGCTGATTACCCTGCAGGACCTGGAAGCCTTTCTCGACGAAGCGCTGGCAGACCACGCGATGGCGCGGATCGAAACTGCCCTCCGCGAGCAGCCCGACTTACGCCAGCAGTTGGCCCGTCTGCTCGAACGCCGC
>BEIM01000136.1 GCA_002898995.1 bacterium HR36 | reverse complement strand
AGGAGGACGTGTCATCACTTTCCTGGTTCTATTACTGGGTTTAGCATCGTGGATAGGAGCGTTGTTGCTGATCCAGTTCAACCCCGGTCATGCGATCAGCCTGGGTATCGGACTATATGCGGCCTGGTTGTTCATAATGGGGTACTTTTTCTAAATCTCGATCGCAGGTGACGCAGCCCGAAATCTTACATACCTTAGAGGTCAGGCCGGATCCATGAACAAAGCGAACAAGACCGTGCGAATTTATGCAGAGTGGATGTTCGATGGCGAGGCGGTACAGCCTGTTATCGGTGTGCTCATTGAAGTTCAAGGAAAGGTGATCAAGGCCATTAGAATGAATGCAAGAGCCGATGAAGCGGAAGAGGCGTTCCCGAACTGCGCGGTATTGCCGGGACTGATAGATGGGCATGTTCATTTATGTTTTAGTGCAGGAAATACGCATGCAGAGGTTGTGCAAGACTTGATACAGGCGCCGCCCGAGCAACTGTTGCGCCGTGCTTTCGATCACGCGAAACAGGCGTTATTAGCCGGGATCACGACACTGCGGGATTGCGGTGGGCCAGGCTCCGTGCCAGTTATGGTGCGCGAACTAATACGCCGGGGCGAGGCCGAAGGGCCGGAAGTGCTGGTGAGCGGTGCTCCCATTACCACGCCGCGTGGACATTTGCACTATATAGGGGCGCACGCGGGGAATCTAGTGGACGTGGAGCGACGGGCAGAGGAACTGTTAGAGGCCGGAGTCGATTTTCTCAAGGTGATAGTTACCGGAGGCAATATGACGCCGGAGTCGGATCGACTGAGTTGCCAGTATGGAACGGAGGAGATACGGAAGGCGGTGCAGTGCGCAGAGCGGGCAGGGAAGTACGTGGCGGCACATGTACTAAATCGGGAGGGTGTTAGGCGCTCGGTGCAGGGGGGCGTAAGGACGTTAGAACACTGCAGTTGGCGTACGGGTGTCGCGCACCACAAATACGACCCGCAACTGGCCCGCCAAATGCGCGAGCAGGGACAATTTGCTTCTCTGACTATGAGTGCACCGACCTGGCGGAAGGTTGTCCCAGGAGTGGCTGGCTTAGATGTTCACTTATTTGCCGACCTGGATGAGCGATTTGCCAGTGAGCGGGAAATGCTAGCCGATGGGGTGCGTTTCCTACTGCACACAGATGCTGGGGTGCGGCAGACGCCGTTTGGCATCTCTCTGATATACGGGCTGCGGGCGGCGGAACTGGAGTTGGGATTGACTCCTGTGGAATGTCTGCGCGCTGTAACGTCGAATGCAGCCACCGCCCTAGGTCTAGAGGATCGGGGGCGTCTGGGCATTGGCAAAAGAGCCGACTTACTGGTGGTAGCAGGTCAGCCGTGGCAAGAATTGTCGGCGTTGCACCAAGTGCGGGCGGTTTGGTGTGGGGGAAGGCGGGTAGTGTAATCAACGCGGCTTCTTGCGGCGCAGCAGGTTGGTGGCACTGGCATGGGTGAGCGCCTTTGCTGCGGGACAGCAGGAGCGCATGCAACAGCCCTGGCAGCGAGGTTCGGGCAAGCAGAATTGATGGGCCATGGCAGAGAGGGTTTCATAAACGGGAGGGGCATCGTCTTTGCGTACTTGACGCTGGAGAGCACTGGCTGCGGAGGCCAAAGGCTGGTCGGGGCTAATCAGGCCCAGGCGTACGGTGACGCGATGGGTGGATTCGTCTAGCGGCAGTGCGTGCGTGTCGAGAGCGTATTGCAAAGTCCAGGCCACTACGAAATTGTCCGCATGGTGCCAACGGGCCAATTGCTTGGCAGCTTGCTGGCTTGGCTTATTTCTGAGGCCTTCTAGGTCGAAAGAGTAGAGAGATTCGAAAACGTCCTGAAGCAAGCCGATCAATTGCTCCGCACGAGCGAAAGCGTCTGGGAGAGGCGCCAGGGCATCAGCGACCTCGCGAACGGCTGAGACACGCACCTCGTTCCAGTCACTAAAAACGCTCTTGAGCCGGGAAAAGGCGGCATCGGCCAGATCGCGGGAGCAGTTGCGACGACAAACGGCGTAAAGCATTTGCTCGAGAACAGGTCGGGAATGGGGCAGTCGGACATGTAAATCTCTCCGCACCGTGCTTAGGAGCCGGCGCCAAATGCGTGCTTTGACAGCTAGAGCAGGCATAAGCTCCCTCACTATGGGGAGGAAGGCGGCGAGGTTCCCTCCTCCGAATCCGCGTCTTCAGACCTGCCAGCGCCTGGCACCGCCTCACTCGCCGCGGGCGGCGTAGTAGCGGCCGACTTCGCTTGGGCTTCCTGCTCCCGGCGAAGAATGGCCGCCACTTCCAGGCTGTTCTTTACGCCCTTATCTATCAGAAATTGCAAGGCGGGGATATACCGAGTGGTGAGCTGCTTGCCCAGTTGCTGCTGTATGTAGCCCCGTGCCCGCCGCAGGGCTTCCAGGCATTCCCGCTGTTCCTGTTCGGAACCCATGATGGAGACATAAACCTTAGCGTGCTGGAGATCAGGGCTGACTTCTGCGCGGGTGACTGTGACATTCCGGATGCGGGGGTCGTTGAGCTCGAACAAGATCGTCTGACTTACGACCCGACGCACTACTTCGGCCACGCGTTCCAGGCGAAACGGTTTCATCGCTAAATTTCCAATTGGTAATCCAGCAGCTGGGCGATGGGGTGGCAACGCACAGCTTCCACAACCTGACTAAGAGCTTTGCGTAAGTGCTGGGATTCATTACTGACCATGGCTACTCCGAGCACAACCATTTGACGGTGGTCCTGTGCTTCAACTTCGGCGACGGAAATATTGAAATGATTGCGCAAGCGATCCTTGATGCTGGAGACTACCTGGCGTTTATCCTTCAGACTACGGGATTCGCGGATCATTAAGCGTAGCCGCAAGGTTCCGATGAGCATGGTTCAGCCTCCGCGCGGCGGAGGGACGTGAGCGGGTCATGGGGAAGCGGTTCGCGTTGCTGTCCCATCAAGAGTGCGCTGTACCTGGACGACGCGGAACACTTCCAGAACATCATCCACCTTGACATCATCGAAATTACTGATCTTGATGCCACACTCAAAGCCCTCGCGGACCTCCCGCACATCATCTTTGAATCGCCGCAGGGATTCGATGGTAGCGGTGCGATCGGGAGGTGGATAAATAATGCGGCCTTCGCGGATCACTCGCACCTGGGCGCCGCGTTCCACCACCCCTTGCACCACATAGCAACCAGCAACCGTGCCTACTTTGCTGATCTTGAACACCTCTCGCACCACGGCACGGCCTAATGGCACAACCTCTTCCCGCGGTTTGAGTCGGCCTTCCAGCGCTGCCTTTAGATCGTCGGTCAGTTGATAAATGATGTTGTAGAGCCGGATCTGCACATGGCGTTGTTCCGCCAGGGCCTGGGCGCGATGGTCAGGCACGACGTTGAAGCCGACGATGAGCGTATCCTCAGGTGATGCCAGGGCGAGTTGAACATCCCCTTCAGTAATCGCGCCGACGCCTGCATGGATCACCGTCAGCTTGATTTCTTCGTGCCGCAACTTTTCCAGTTCCTTCTTGATTGCTTCGATGGAACCGCGAACGTCCGCTTTGAGAATAATCTTGAGCTCCTGGACTTTGCTTTTGTCGAGGTCTTCCAGGCGGAGGGTGGCGAGACGGACGGGTTCTGTGAGGCGCTGACGTTGGCGCCGGCGGTCGGCAATTTCGTGGGCGGTAGCCAGGTCCGGTACGCCGAAACATTGGTCGCCGGCATCTGGGACAGTGTCGAGGCCTGTGATCGCCACAGGCATGGCAGGCTCCGCCTGGTGTACCTGTCGGCCATTGGAATCAAACATCGCGCGCACGCGCCCATAAGCCGTCCCACAGACCAAGCAATCTCCGACGTGTAAGGTTCCGTTCTGCACCAATAGAGTAGCCACTACGCCTTGGCCTTCAGTAACCTTGGCCTCTAAACAGGTGCCGAGGGCTGGTTTTTTCGGATTGGCCTTAAGTTCGCGTATCTCTGCCACCAGCGAGATCATGTCCAGCAGTTCCTGAATGCCGCGGGGACGTTCTTTGGCAGCGACAGTCTCGACGAAAGGTGTATCGCCGCCCATAGTGTCAGGGATCAAACCAAGGCTGTACAACTGATTGCGCGTGCGCTGCACATTGGCATTGGGCAGGTCCACTTTATTGATGGCCACGATTATTGGTACGTTAGCGGCGCGGGCGTGGCTGATAGCTTCTTCAGTTTGCGGCATAACTCCATCATCGGCGGCAACCACGAGCACCACAATGTCGGTAACCTGAGCTCCCCGGGCGCGCATGGCCGTAAACGCTTCGTGGCCGGGAGTGTCCAGGAAAGTTATCGGACGCCCACCATGTTCGACCTGCCAGGCGCGGAGATGCTGGGTGATACCGCCAGCTTCTGTACTGACTATGTCACTTTCGCGGATGCGATCAAGCAAGCTGGTCTTGCCGTGATCTACGTGCCCCATGACGGTGACCACCGGTGGCCGCGGCACGAGGTCCTCCGGGCGGTCGGGTGCTTGCAACTGCTTGAGTATTTCTTCTTCGGGGTCAGCGGGCTTCTTGATTTCCAGTTCGAGGTTGAACTCGAGAGCCAGCTCCTCTGCAAGTTGTTCGGGGAGGGTGGCGTTGATCTGGAGCATCTGGCCCTTATTAAGCAGCTTCCGCAGCAAATCTTGAACGGAAACGCCGAGAGCTGCCGAGAGCGAGCGAACCGTGATCGGGGGCTCGATAGGCACTTTGCCCTTACGCGGCTGCGTAATGGGGCGAGGGGCAGGCGGCTTGGCTTCTGCATGAACTCTCTTGGCCACCGGCCGAAGAGTCTCGGTGTCTTGATCCTGGTCGGCGAGGGTTTCCGCGGCGGTTCGTGTGGCGCGCAAACGGGCCTCTTCTCGCCGGCGCTGCCGCCTTTCTTCGCGCCCGATCACCGCCCCAGGCCGTCTCTTGGCCCCGGGCAGGGTTTCTTCCTCGTCCTGATCAACCTGGAATATTACCTTTTGCGATTTATCTGGCACCACTGGCTTGGGAGCAACCTTGCCTTTATCTTCAGGCCGACGCAGCGGGATCAGGCCAGTGTCAGCCGGCTTCGGTTGTTGCTGTTGCTGCTGTTGCTCTTTCAAAACCTCTTCAATCGTGCGCAGTGGCTTAAGCCCTGTGTCCTTCGGCTGCGCTTGCTTGCCCTGCGACTGTTTGGCCGGCGGCTTCCGAACGACAAAGCTGACATTGTGGGTAGGCTTTTGCGGAGCCGGCGATGTAGGGCTAGCTGGCCCCGATGGGGTTGAGGGTTTCGGCTTTTGGATAACTGGGACACGGCCGCCAGGCGCAGATCTTGCGCTGGGCGATGTGGGGCCAGGCGGTGCAGGGGGCGATGAACTGCTTGGAGTAGCGGTCGAAGTCGGCTGACTTGGCGGCGAACCGGGGCTTGTCTGTGTTCGCGCTGCTGCAGGAACTTGTGCTGGCTGGGACCCAGGTTGCTGACCAGCCTGTTGTTTGATCTCCTGTTGCCGGCGACGGAGTTGATCCAGGTTCACCAAATGCTTGACTGGCTTGGGACCCGTTTGCGCAGGTGCTGCGGGCACAGTCGTTTTAGCGGCAGTAGTACTCGCGCTGGCGCCTCGGATTTCGGACGTTTGGCCAGGTTGCGCGATCGGAGCTTCCTTGACCGAAGTTTTCTCCCCAGATGCTGGGGCGCTGGTCGCGGGAGCCACAGACGTCCCACTAAAACCAGCTCGCGCGACAGCTGGTTCGGCTCCGTGGGAATGCGGAGGCGAAACCGGCGGCTCGGCCGTACCTTCAACCCGAGTCCGGCCGTCTCCTGTCCCAGTTGGTGGAGGAGATGGGGGACTCGGTTCCGACGGTTGGAGCAAACTCAGAGATCTTTCCGCAAGTGTTGCCGCGGCCTGGGAAGGATGCTGGTCTTGAAGGGTTTGGGACGTATCTGCCTGGGTAGCCTCGATTGATGGCGCAACAGGGCTTGCTTCGGCTTGTTCGCTCGGGGTGGGTGAGGCAACCTTTGGCGAAACCTGTTCTTTCAACTTCGTTTTGTCAACGGCTGGTTCGACTTTAGCTTCTTGCGTTTCCTGTCGGCGGCGGTAAGCTTCGCGTAACGTGTTGGCCTGCGCTTCGTCCAAACCGCAGAGCTGATTGCGTATTTCCAGCCCCTCACGTAGCGCCAACTCGTGTAAGTCGCGCCACGTGATCCCCAGTTCGTGCGCCAATTCGTGCGCGCGAATTTTCGGTTGTCTGCGTTGCCGCGTTGCTGTTTGCAAACCTACAGCCCTCCCCCCTGCTGCATCCGCAGCGACGCAGCAGGATTGCGATCAAGCAAGCTTTCCTTTTCACATAAGTGGCCCTCCCCCAAAGAGTTTCATTGTTGCTCATGAAACAACCTGCCTGGCCCGGTGCCAGACGGCGTCGGGGGTAGGTCAAGTCTGCGGGCTTAAACCATTTTACGCCATAGAAGAATCTTGAAAAGGCCGATTTTTTGCTATTTGGTACCCTAGGCCAGTTAGTGGGATCAATCGCTCTTGCCTGAATCCTATCGCTTTGGCATAAGGAGTGATGCGGCGGCTGGGGCCTTTACCAATACGATCGGGGCTAGGATTAGCCATGTTTGCGACTACGAATTGGTCACCTTACACGTACACTCGCAGAAGCCATGTTGCTCAGCTGGCAGGATTGGTACTGGCAGCAGGGCTGGCTGGCTGCCTGAGTACAACCAACCCCGTTTGGCCAACTCTGCTGGTACCCGAAATGACTGTCGAAAACCCCTTGTTCATTCCACAAAGCCACCGCCCTGATTCTTACGAACTCGTATTCCGTAAGACGACCGAGGCCATCGCCGCCTACTTCCCTATCGCTTACTCCAACCGCTACGATGGCCGCATCGAAACCGAATACCTCGTTTCAGCTGGCTGGCTCGAACCTTGGAATCCCGTGCCATACGACCATTACGAAGCCACGGAAACCACACTGCAAAGTGTGCGGCGGCGGTGTGTAACCACAATTATTCCCGCGGAAGCGGGTGGTTACTATGTGGAAGTTAAAGTGTTCAAGGAACTCGAAGACGTACCGCAACCAAGCCATGCCAGCGCTGGCGCGGTTATCCAGCGCCTCGAGGAAACGCCTGGGCGGATGTACGTTGTTCCAACCACCGTACCCTTCGCTGGACAATGGATTCCCATGGGTCGCGACCATGCCCTGGAGCAGGCTATCCTGCTACGCATCAAACAGTGCTTGTGACACCCGAATCATGCCGATACAAGATCACACGCACCCGCTCCAAAGTTACCAATCCCTCGGTGATGAGATTGTCTAAATAAGGCAGGAAATCCGCGATTTTCTTAGGCTCATCCACGATTTCGACGACCATCGGCAGGTCTTCGGAAAGCCGTAGTATCTTCGCAGTGTGAATGCGGCTGTTAGCACCGAAGCCGAGAGTGCCTTGCAGGACGGTGGCCCCTGCTAGGCCTCGGCGCCGCGCTTCTTCGACAATTACCTCGTAAAGCGGGCGGCCAGAGTAGCGGTCGCTTTCGCCGATAAAGATTCGCAGCAGTTCCGCCTCACCTGTCAGTTTCACGGCTTGGCTCCTTGCGCAGTTGCTAATTGTCCATTCGGTTCTTGAAGCAGTTTGCGCGGGGTAACGGTCAACTTACAGCCATTGGACGAGAGCGATTCCCAAACGCAATCCTATCAGGCCCAATATTATTTGCCCGAAAAGATTTCCAGCTGCGTACCACCATTGCCCAGTCCGCAGCAAATTATCGGTCTCGAAGACAAAAGTGGAAAATGTGGTAAACGCTCCCATGAAGCCAGCCAAAACGATAAAGCGGACATCAGTACGCAGAACAAGGCGCTGCTGGCCCAGTTGCCAAATAATGCCGAACAAGAAACAGCCCATCACATTCACGGTCATTGTGCCCGAGGGAAACGAACCGTTCCAATACCGATGAACCAACCCCGATAATGCCCAACGCGCCAGCGTCCCCAGGCTGCCTGCCGTTGCCAGCCAGAGGACTTTTTCAATCGTCGGCATACGCTGTGGCTCCCGTTTTCTTGGCTAGGATTAATAGGCAGGCGGCTGACGTCCGCGGCGTCTTTGCTGGGCAAACTCCTGAATACCTGCCTGTGACCCAATACGGCTAGGCTCGCTGGGCCAGTTCACGCTTCGGAGTTTGAATATTCTGTGAAATATGGAAGATCGCCACGTCGCAGGGGACGTAAAGCGCCAAGCTGGCGAGGAGGTAGTCCAGACGAACTTGTACTGGCTAAGGCTAGATCTCACAAAGCGCGACCACATATGCAGCGAGGAGGAAAGGGGCTCTCGCCACCGTGTGTCTGACGCGCTAACACTTGTGCTGTT
>BEIM01000135.1 GCA_002898995.1 bacterium HR36 | reverse complement strand
ACGTGGTCCATAAGCCACGCTGCCACGCTGACGGAACCTGTTTCCAACTCGTCACCAGATTGCTGCGGGCTTTCCTCAGGAGCACGGTTTCGCGAGATTGTGCAAGAGTCCGAGCCAGGGCCATGCTGTCTCCTCGAGCAAGAAGCAGAGGCGGCAGGCGTCCAGCCACCGTGGGACACTGGAAGCGGGTATCTTTAAGGGCTCTCGGTGGGATGGGCGGCCACCAGCAGACGGAGTAATTCTTCCCCTGGTCTGCCGTGGTCCGGGCGTTCGCGCACCAGTTTGCGGATTTGCTGTTGCGTCCAGTCGGGGTGTTCTGTCATGTACCAGGCCATGCCCGCGAAAAACAGTTGCACCTGGTCCAGGCACTGGCGTGCGAAGTCTTCGGCAGCGTGCTGCCCCAAACGCAGGATGAGGTTCCAACCCCGACTATCCACCTGAGCCGCCAATTCGGCTTGATGGCGAATTCCCGGCTGGCCCTCGGGAGAGCGCACACCGCGATACTCCAGCAATACCAGTGCCCGGACCTGGGCGGGCTGTGCCAGCCATTTGCCGCGACCGCTTGCCTCTGCATACCACAAGCGCAACCCTGGCTCGCGATGGACTGCCCACCAGCGCAGGTGATTCCCCTGCTCATCTTCACCCGTAAACCCGCCGCTTCCCGTAGCCTGTACCCGTGCGCCGCGTGCCCCCAATTGTTCCCACAATCGGTATCCCCAATCGGGGTGGTCGAGCAGCCACAAGTAAAACTCTCGCCGGCACGGAAACACCTCCGCACGCCCCGTCAAACAGAGTTGGGGCGCACGCGCCACACGCAACGCCCAGCTGCGCCACGGCTCATCCAAACGCTGCACTAATCCTGCTTGCCAGACTTCACCGCCTCCTGCTCTTTCGCTCGCCGTCGCGTCCCAGTCCAGGGCCGCGAACAACGCCAGCGCCGAAAATGCCAGCACTCCTAGCGTGCGTCGGTGCATGATGGGTCTCATCTCCCTCCTGGGTAGAGTGGGGTGGGCAAAGAAATTCGGGTCGGCCTCGCCCCGTTCCGCTTCTTTGCCGTTAATCGAACGCTGTCTTACCAAAAATACAGGTTTTTTCTGATGCAGTGGTTCTGCCGCTTAGTGGCAATGGATAAACTTTGCGGGCAAGGTTACTGCCAAAGGAAACCTTCGGTGGCCCCATAATCGCTCGGATTTGCCCAGACGGTAAAACCGTCGCATTCCGCAGATTTGCTCCTTTCGGCAAATTGTGTGCTATACTTGCGGTGAAGACGCCGGAAAAAGTGCGCTTGGTCACCTCCAGGCCGCGCTATCGGAGGCCAACATGGCTGTGCCTTTGCCAGTTCACCACGATGCTCGCTTCGACAACGCCGCCGCTACATCGGACTATCGGGAGCGGCGGGTGGAGACTACCGATAGCTCCCAGGTCATTCCCGAACCGGTGGCGGACGAAGATGCCGCAGTCCGCTCAGGCATGATCATCTCCTTGGTCGAAAAGAAGCCAGGTGCGGCTAGGGAGAACGAAAGCGAAGTCACGCGCTTGCAGGAGGAAGTGCGGCGACTTCGTACCTCCCTGGAACAAGCGCGGGAACGTCTCGCACAGATGGAGCGCGAGGCTGCCCGTTGGCGGCAGCGTGAGCAAGAGTACGAAGCCCTCCTGGAGGAGAAAAGCGAGTTAATTCGCCAGTTGCATCAGGAGCTCCAACTGGCCAAGGATCGCCCGGCTGCTGCCCGCCGCGTGCCTCGCGAGGAAGAACTCCTGGCGCTGGAGCAGGAGCTGTTACGCGAACGCGAACAACTCAAACGCGACGAAGAGCAGCTGATGACGGAGATTCGCCAGATGGAAGTGGCGTTGTCTCGGGAACGGGCCGACTTGGCCCGGCAACGTAACGAGTTGCAACGGCTGCACCAGCAAATCCAGACGGAGCTGGAAATGGCGTCGCGCGAGGCAGTCTTGCGGGAACGACTTGCCCCGCTTTACGAGCTGCATGCCGAACTGCAGCGCCGTTATTTCGGCGAACCACGCAGCAGCCGGCGGCCCCCCTCCGCTTACCACTTACCCGCCGACCCCAACGCCAGCAGGGCTGCAGGGAGTCGGCAAGACTCCGGAGTTCCGAGCACGTTGACCACCGCTCAGGGGCGCTCCACAACCGACACGCCTTCAACCGTGTCGCCATCTCCCAAGGTTGGAGGGAACCATGTTCCTTCGGCCGCCCCCACTGCGCAGCCCACACCCCAGGACGACGGCAATAAACCCGGCTTCTTCCGCCGACTTTTTGGCCGGACTTAGTCCCGAAAAACGCTACCTCGCTAATTAGTGCTACTTCCCGCATGCTCGGCAAAAAAGTGCAGACCCCTATTCTCGTTGGCCGAAGTTTAAAGCGACGGAGATGTCCGCTTTAACGGACCGTTCCAGACCGGCCAAGGCGCGAGGCACACTATGCCCAAGTGTCGTCTGCTCATCCTGCAGGCCACCGCTGCCATGCTCCTGGGGCTGTGCAACGGGATTGCCCCTGCTTTTGTGACTGTGGCTCTGGCTCAACCGGGAGTTGGCTCACCGCCTTACTACCAGCCTCGCGGGGTGGCCACACCGCTGCAGCCTACTGCACCCGCGATTCCAGACCCGAGCGAATGGCCTGCAGATCGGGGCGCGCCCGATGTCCGCCAGCCCAGCCATGAACGCGGCTGCCTGGAGTGCGATCGCCACGGGCGCTCTTGTCTGGACAGGATCCGCTCCCTGTTTCACAAGCCCTGCAATGGCGAATATCTCGACCCCGATATGACGGGCGAATTACTCAGTCCTACGGAAGCACGCTGGCGGTTGTGGAAACACTATGACCGTCCCTGCAAGCACCCGATCTGCGCTTATCCCCATCTTTTTTGGCCCTTTGAGGTTTATGGCCGGATGAGTAGCGTATGGCTAGTGGGCGGCGGCAAGCTGGATCGCACCCTCGACCCTGGCATCGGAGCGGAAATCGGTATTCGCCAGTTCCTTTACGACGAGACCAAACCTGCTGCCTGGTTCGGCGAATTGGGTTTCGAGTTTACCTATCACAATGGGCACGAGGATCCCGACCTGCCGATTTTCACCATCCGCGAATGGAACATCTATTGGGTGCGCTTAGCGCTCGGGCGCGAATGGTATTTCGGCCGAGGACGGCCCGGCGATTGGACGATTGTCTTTGGCGCCTTTGCCGGTGGCCGATTCGGTAGTGCGAACACTAAATTCGTGGATGAACCGTACCGCACGGACAATATAGGCGGTATCTTTGCCGGCGGGCACGCCGGGATTCTCATTCCGCGCTGCGGCTATGATCTGATGGCCGAGATTTTCACCGAATATGGCCACGATTGGACGAGTTGGTCCGACTTGATTACCAGCGATCGCCATATAGACCACATTAAGCTTGGCGGCGCAGTCGGCGTTCGTTACTAAGTCCTGACAAAGTTTAGTCCCTAATTTTTTCGCTAAATGTTGACCACCTAAATATCGTTTACCACAAACCGCACAATTTCCACCAGGCCAAGCCGAGGACCAGCCAAATACTTAGATTCACCAGCGACAGGCGGAACCCGACTTTCCACCATTCTCTAGCGGTGACATATCCCACGCTAAATAAAATCGGCCCATGCGTCGTGCCATAATGTGTCAGTCCAGCGGATAGGTTGGTGAGGAAAGCTAGACAGCTCACTGCTAAAGGACCAGGAACCCCTGCAGCAATCAAGATGCCAGCAAACGCGCCGTACATAGAAACTATATGCGAGGTAATGCTGGCGAACAGATAATGGGCGTAAAAGTAGAGGAGCACAATTGCTAGGAACAGTAGAACCAATGGCCAGGCACCGAGGGAAAGAGCTACGTTTTCCGCTAGTGCCTGGGGAATGTGAGTTTGCCGTAGCAAGCTGCCTAATTGCACCAGACCGCCATACCACAGGAAAACGTTCCAGGCGCCTTTTTCCTCGACAACATCGCGCCATTCTAATATGCCACTAACCAGGAGTAAAGCTACACTAATAAGGGCGATAAGCGTAATGCTCTTCGGGCCCAGTAAGAATCCCCCTATCATCCAGCCAGCACAGGTGCTTAGAAAAATCGCCAGGACTATCCATTCGCCGCGCGAAACAGATCCCATTTGCCGAAGCATGTCCTGTGCTAAGCGGGGAGCATCGCTGGTGTACCGGATGGCGGGCGGGCACCAGAGATAGGTGAGTGCGGGAACGATCAACAACGAGAGGAGACCAGGCACGCAGGAGTACAGGAGCCAGTTGCCGTAGTGGAGGACAAATGATGGGGCGAGGGAAGCGCCGGCGGTAGCGCCGAGAAGGGCGACGTGAGTAATGGTGGGCGTGGCGGTAACGCGGGCCGCTTCCACCGCTGCCAGGGGATTGCTCGCCTGCCCGGTGTAAAACAAAGCGCAGGCCACGATGTCACTTTGATAGAGAGCCAGCATCAGAAACGTACCGAGGAGCGCCGCCGACCGCCCGGGATAGGAGCGGTAATGCTCGGCGAGCGCGCGAGCGATGGGGAGCAAGACGCCACCGACGCGCGCCGCATTCGACGGAATAACGCCGGCCAGCAAGGTGTCGGTAGCGATCAGGGCGTAGGCCAGGCCCAGCGTGCGCGCCCCGAGACAACGGATAAAGTGTAGGGCGATCCGCCGCGCCAGGCCCGTTTTGAGAAGGGCGCGCGAAATCATGTAAGCGGCAAGTACAAGCCAGACGGTTGGGTCGGCATAGCCAGCCAGGGCTTCTTCCACGGTAAGGGTGGCGGTGACCAGTGTGAGGACGATGGCGAGAAACACCACGGCGCCGTCGGGCATGGGCCGCAAAATAAAGGCGCAAATAGTCGCCAGAAAAATCGCCAGTAACCGCCAGCCTGCAGCCGTAACGTTTTCTGGCCGCCAGCCGAATATAGTATCCAGCGTCCATACGCTCATGCCCAGCCCCACCACCAGCAGCCAGCCCAGCCACGGCCGAACCACGGGCTTTTCCGTTTCTGTTAG
The DNA here is from genome assembly GCA_002898995.1 of bacterium HR36. Lineage (GTDB taxonomy): Bacteria > Planctomycetota > Planctomycetia > Gemmatales > HRBIN36 > HRBIN36. Next base: position 3,348 of record BEIM01000135.1, on the reverse strand, counting down.
TCGCACTTCCTGTGTCAAGACGTTCGCTGCTACCTCGTGCTTTGCGGGAGCCGATTCACTCATGCTTGGGCCAGCCATTGAAAGTGCCACAGTATTCAGGACACCAGGTTATTATGCAACGGGTACATTTGCTGGGCTGCGATGCTGTCTAGCAAGAGCGTCTGCGACATGAAGTTATTGTGCAACACACTGTAGGCTGTACCAAGCCGCGAATCGGATACGCCAAACACCGTACGCTGCATAGAAGCGCCACAACACACACCCGCAAATTGGCCAGCACAGCCCTTACATCAGCCGCGGCCGCTACTCTCCAGGTGAATTTGAAAAAATTTCACGGATTTTTCTTTGACCGTGGGGATGACCATTGCATAAACTAATAGTGAGTCGGCGAGGCACAAGAAGACCCGGCCAGTCGAAGCTGCGGAGGGCGTCGGACGCGGGCAAGGAATCGAAGCGGCAGGAAGCTCAGGAGGGATACGAGCACCCCGAAGGTTACGGCAGCGTTCTGTCGCTTCGCTCCCCAAAAAAGCTAGCACCCAGGACTTCCCTTCCCGATCCTGAGCTGTCGGGGGAGAGGGAAGGCGGTGTCGGATTCGATGGGAGGAGCGCTATGCCGCCGGAGACTACCAGCCACTACGAAATCACCGCATTAGAGAATGAGTGGTCATGGTTGAGCGCCGCCCCCGGGGACGAATTTCTCGAAGCCACAGTGCAAAAGCGCCTGGGCAACCGCATCCGCGACTTGCGGGTCGTCCGCAGCAAGCGGGGCGTAATTTTGCAAGGGCGTGTGCCTACTTACTACGCCAAACAACTGGCCCAGCATGCCATCCTCGAACTGGGCGAAATGGTGGCCGCTAACCAAATTGAGGTTCAGTGACGCGATCCTGGAGCGGCGAGCGTCGGCCCGCCGGGAGTGTGGCCGCGTTAGCCCGCCCCCCGTGTTTGTTTCACTGCCCCATCCGGATAACTGGTTCGGCAGGGGCTACGGGCTGGCCGTTGATAGTGATACGGGTTGTGTCCAACTCCTGGCGGCGGTCGAGTCGGCGTAAGAGCGACTCCGAAACCTGCGTGAAAGCCGCGGCGATGGTTAGTACCCAGAAGAGCGTCAGGTCGCGAAGGAATTCAGCACAACTGTCCCAGCGTTCGATTTGGTGCAGAGCGTAGCCACGCTGTGTCAGGCAGGTGAGAATGTTCTGCCAGGCAGTTTGGCGTGCGTGATCCAGGATAATGTCCCAGGATTGGGGCCAATCGGCAGGATCGCGGCGCAGGACCATCGCCGCAATTTGCCGGATTTGGTCGCGTTGCTGTGGAAAGGGAACCGACATGGTGGCGCTCCCGCAAGGGCGGGTGCCGACCAGGCAGCATGTGCCAGAACGTCCCAGCCAGCCCAGCCGACACCACGCCCGCAGTGGTGGATGCGATCATCTGACAATGCTTGTCGGGCAGCTAGTTCAGCCCGTTCTGATTTGCTGACTGCCGCTAAATCGCGGTGCCGACATCGCTTATTCGTTGAGGAAAGCGCTGACTAGTAGTTCGGCTGCTCCGCGATACGGGTTGCCGACGAGGGTACCGCTGGCATCAGGCACACTGTCTTGCACCAGGATTTGCCGTAACTTTGGCGCCAGCGCTGTGGAGCACACCAGCGTGCAGGTCTGCGGCGACAGCGTCAATTGTTCGTGGACGTATTCGGGTTCATCTGCGGCGAGCGTACTCGGTAAGCGAAACGAGCGCAACGCAGTCTCGGCTTGCATCAAAGCGCTGATGAGTTCGGCGATGGTAGGGGTGTGGAGAATACGCAGGCACAAGGCATCCCACCAGTAGCCGAAGGCGGCTGCGCCCTCGCCATCCACCCAGAAGCTGATGACTTTCTGGAGCCAGGCTTCGCGGCTATCGGCGTTATCGCGGAGCACAAAGGGTTTGCGATTTTGCCAGATTAGAGGCAGGACAGGTCCGCGATGCACCAGCAGGATCAACTGATGGCGCTGGCCATCGCCGCTAGCGGCCGTATACTCCAGCAAGTTACTGCCCTGGCCGAGGTTGTGCGACGGGGCAAAGAAGGGAGAACCGTCGAAGCACGTTAAGGACCTCCCCTGCGCCAGGGTGCGCAGCACTGCACGGCCGGGAAAGTGGCGCGCTTTTTCTCCCAGTTGGCGGGCTTTGAGCAAGTAGCCGCCTGTCTGGTCGTCTTCGATATCGCGCAATGGCACTTGGAAGGCACCGTCGAATTCGCGGTTTTCCACGCGGTAATCCACTACCTCCAGGCGCGCGAAGCGGCGATGCCCCGCGTAGGGTTGAATCCCTGGCGGCGGGGCAAGCCAGGCGTAATGCTCGATGCGGGCCCGCGAATCCAGGACGGTCGTGAAGCGTTGCCAGGTCGCAGATGTCGCCGCTTCGGGCGGATTATACCCCGCCACAAATTCCGCGCGCATCGCTGTCGTGAATAGGTCCACTTGCATGCTTGGCTCCTTATGACTAGCACAGGGTGTTCTGGCTAGAAGAAGGCTTTTGTGACATCTCTCCGCTTCAGCTAGCACGAGCCAGGGTGGTTAGCTGGTGCGGCTGGCAAGCACGATCCAGCTAGTCCCAGTGGAAAGTAGCCAGGCAAAGCTGCCAGCAGCAGTTAGAGCAAGGGTGGACTGGCCGTCAATTGTGTCGCCGGCGGTGGCGGCCAAGGTAACGGCGGCGTTGCCGGTGACTTTGACGAAGCGAATGCCATCGCCCGGCTGCGTGACCGTGGTGGGCGGCAGGATGATGGTCATGGGGACGGTATTGGGGATGAACAGGGTCTGATGCAGGGCAAAGCGTCCGAGGACTTGATCGCCTTCCGCAGGCAAGATGCGCACCCCAGCTACATCGGGTCGGCTGCGGTGTGGCGGAGCCAGCAGCACTTCGGAGGAATTGAGCACCGCGACAATGACACCCGCAAAGTTCCCGAAAGGCCCCGGTTGCAATTGCACTTCATCGCGACTGCGCGCATAGGCCTTATAGCCGACATGGTGCGGACTGGCGTTACTCATGCGTACACTCAGCAGCATCGGGCGATCCACACATAAGCGGTATTGCCCCGCCGACGCTGCTGCAGGCACCTGGACCTGCTCCTCGCTAATGCCGAGAAAACGAAGCGGCTGGCGTTGGTCGAAAATGGCGGCATAGCCCGTTTCCGTCAGCCCGATCAGGTCTCCCACCTGATAGGTCTGGGCTTCGGCGGTGAGTGGCCAAAGCCGCCGGGTTTCAGTGTACGGCACAGTGGCAATGCGGCTGACCATGATGCTCCTCCTCTCGGTTCACGGCCCCGAAAAAAGAAAGGGTTAGCATGTTTGTCCCAGAAATTCTGCAGCGGACATGCCG
>BEIM01000134.1 GCA_002898995.1 bacterium HR36 | reverse complement strand
TCTTGCTCGCAGCTCTAGCCTGCCGCATCCATCAAGGCTGTCATCATTCCAAGCGTTTCGCTCTAGGGAAACACCCCTGCATCATAACTACCCCCGTCCCAGAACGCAATGGCGCCTCGATATCCCACGCTTGGGCCAGCCTGTGCACGCGACACTCCTGCTAAGTGCGAAGGCTCGGTCCATCTCTTCCCGCTCCTCTGGTGCGACGCCCCTACCGCAAAAAGCCAGTACCGCCGTGTGCGTCCACAGCGGTGTACTCGATTGCCAAGCACTTGAACTATGCGAAAGTCGTGCGTCTTTCGAAGGAGCCTCAGGACATCAAAAACTGCTCCAGGAGAAAAGAACAACCAAAGCGGCAGCTGCTAATTCTTCACGGTTTCCCTTCCAGGCTTCACGGCTGGCTGGCGCCGAGTCCACGGCGGCTAACGCCCGCCGCTCCTCGTGCGATTCGCTCAGTGGATGAATCGGATGCCACTGTATGCGTGTTTCGCGCTCGTACTACCTTTGGCTGACCGTACTTAATCGAACTCCTCTGTAATCGGATTGGTACAAACAAGGCGGGCTGAGCTCGCCGCTCTCGCGTTGGCGTAAGTGATGCCGAGAATGCGACACATTCCCGTTGCAAAGCGGTCGGGAGCCAATCGTAACGGCTTCGGTTGCCAACCGCAGCAATGCCTTGGTGGTGAACCGTGCGCGTTCCACAGACGTTGTCCGCTTAATGGCCACCTCGGCAGCCCGCAGAGGTGGATGGGCAGTGGATCGTGCGCGGGCGGGGATTAGTCTCATGCGGTCAGTTTTCTAGCAATACGGAGCATGGCACGCTGGCGTTCGCGCTGGGCTTGCTGGCGTTGGCGGGCTTCGGTAGTGACCGCAGGCGGAGGAGCTTGTGCCAACTCAGCTTCCAGGGAACGCGCGTCCAGTTCGTTGGCGGGGATGGCGCGGGCAGTCAACAAGGTAACCGTGTCGTGCTTGATTTGGACAAAACCACCATCCACATAGTAATACCGCCATTCCTCGCCGCGGCGTAACCGCAGTTCTCCAAAACCCAACCGACCAACAAGCGGTGCCCGACCAGGAAGCACGCCCAGTTCGCCGTCATAAAGCGGCAAAGCGATAAAGTCCGCACGTTCATCTACAACCGTGCGTTCAGGAGTGATCACCAGACAATGCAGTCGTTCGTGAGGCATGGCTCCGCTAGGTCTTTTCTGCGATGCAATCTAAAAAGGTTTCCGATATCTCGAGGATTTTCGCCGGCCCATTGGACCCACAGCTGCCGGCCCGGTTCCGCGCACCTTGTCACGCCGCGGTCTTCATGCGGCGAGCCTGTTCTTCCGCTTCTTCGATAGCCCCGACGTAAAGGAAAGCTGCCTCGGGCAGGTGATCCCATTTCCCCTCGCAAAGCTCTTTGAAGGAGCGGATGGTGTCTTTTAGGGGTGTGAATTTGCCCGGTCGGTTCGTGAAGGCTTCGGCAACGATAAAGGGTTGCGAGAGGAATTTTTCGATCCGGCGAGCGCGATGCACCACCAGCTTATCTTCCTCACTGAGTTCCTCGACACCGAGAATAGCGATGATGTCCTGCAATTCCCGGTAGCGCTGCAAGTAGCGTTGCACCTGGCGGGCTACCTGGTAATGCTCTTCGCCGACATATTGCGGGTCGAGGATGCGGCTGTTGGACGCGAGCGGGTCAATCGCCGGGTAAATACCTTTTTCGGCGATGCGGCGTTCGAGATAGATGAAGGCGTCGAGATGCTGGAAGGCGTTGGCCGGCGCCGGATCCGTGGGGTCATCGGCAGGCACGTAAATCGCCTGCACGGAAGTAATGGCGCCGCGCACCGTACTGGTGATGCGTTCCTGCAATTCGCCCATTTCCGTGGCCAGGGTCGGTTGATAACCGACAGCGCTGGGCATCCGGCCCAAAAGTGCGCTTACTTCCGAACCCGCCTGCGAGAAGCGGAAAATGTTGTCAATGAAGAGCAGCGTATCCGCGCCGGTGGCATCGCGGAACCATTCGGCCATGGTCAGAGCGGAGAGGCCCACGCGCAAACGTGCGCCGGGCGGCTCGTTCATCTGCCCGAAGACCAACGCGGTTTGCGACAAGACGGGACGCCCCGTATTGCCGATCTTAGTTTCCTGCATTTCCAACCACAAATCGTTTCCTTCGCGTGTGCGTTCTCCGACACCAGCAAACACCGAGTAACCGCCATGCTGCGTGGCAATACGGGCGATCAATTCGGTGAGGATAACCGTCTTGCCCAGCCCCGCGCCGCCGAACAGACCTGCTTTGCCACCACGCACTAGCGGCGTCAGCAGGTCAATGACCTTGATGCCGGTCTCGAAGACCTCGGTTTTCGGCACGATTTCGGAAAGTGGCGGTGGTTCGCGATGAATCGGCCACCATTCTTTGGCTTCCACTGGGCCGCGACCGTCAATCGGCTCACCCAGGAGATTGAACACGCGCCCCAGCGTCTCTTTGCCCACCGGCACCTTGACCGGGCCGCCGGTATCTACAACCGGCATACCGCGTACCAGTCCATCCGTCGAACCGAGGGCGACACAGCGGACGCGGTTTCCCCCCAGGTGTTGCTGCACCTCACCCACCAGGTGAATCTTCACGCCTTTGTACTCGGCGTCTATCTTCAAGGCGTTGTAGATTTCAGGGAGGTGGCCTTCGTCGAATTCCACGTCGAAGACCGAGCCGATTACCTGCACAATCCGACCGATATGTTTGCCGTTGGGCTGCCCATCGGTGAGCGTTGCCATAGCCATCTCCTCTCTGGAGCCGCGCTTGTATGCGACTGGTTGTTCCGTTAGCCACGGTGGGCTGACGCCCGCCACTGCTGTTTTTTTGCTGACAATGGGCGGTACGTTTATTTCAAAGCTTCCGCCCCGCTGATGACTTCGAGGATTTCCTTGGTGATGTTGGCTTGGCGTGCACGATTATACTGCCGGGTGATGAGGCGGATCATTTCCGTAGCATTATCGGTGGCCTGTTTCATGGCGATGCGGCGAGCGATCTGCTCGCTGACAGCTGCATCGAGAAAACACTTGAACAGCCGCACTTTCAACGACATCGGCAGCAATTCTTCCAGGATGCTGCGGGGATCGGGAAGGAACTCGTATTCAACGGGAACCAGGTCTGCTCTGCTCGGGAGGGTGGTAGTCGTGGCGGGAGAAACCTGGCCGGGTTGTGTGGTGCGGCGCAGTGGTGGGGCAATGGTGCTCAGCGGCAGAAGCGTCTCGACTACCGGTGTTTGCCGGGAAGCGCTGAGAAACTTCATGTACGCCACCTCGACCTGGTCAAATCGCCGTCCTAAATAGCCCTCTAGGTAACGGTTCGCCAGAACCTCGACTTCCTCGAAGCGCGGCTTGTCTTCGAAATGGGTGTACTGGGCTTCGGAAGGGATGCCGTGGTAACGGAAGTAAGCAATGGCGCGTTTGCCCGATAACTCCAGATGCAGTTGAATGCCTGCTTGTTGGTAATGCTGCATGCGATCGCTGGCCACGCGAAGAATGTTGGTGTTGTAGCCGCCACACAAGCCGCGATTGGAGCAGATCACCAGCAGCAGGCTGCTGCGCACCGGTTCGCGCTTCTCCAGCAAGGGATGACGCAACGCGGCGGGAGCAGCGCCGGATGAGGCGGGCAGTGCCGCGCTACTGAGGTCGGCCGCCAGTTCGGCAATTTTCCGCGTATAAGCTTCCGCTTCCACAGCCCGGTCTAAAGCGCGTTTGAACCGCGCTGTCGCAATAAGCTCCATCGTGCGGGTGATTTTGCGGATATTTTGAACGGCTTTACGCCGCAATACCAAGTGCCGCAGCTTCGGCATAGCTGGCCCCCCAATCTCATTAGGCCGGCGGTTTGAACTGCGTCTGGAAGAATTCGATCGCCTTGATCAGATTGGCCTCAATTTCGGGAGTGAGTTTCTTTTCGCGGATCAGAGCGTTGCGGACTTCAGGGACCTGTTCGCGCAGGAAGCGGAGGAACTGATCTTCCCAGGCAGCAACGTGGCGAACGGGAATGTTGTCGAGGTAGCCGCGCGTGCCGGCGAAGATGATCATCACCTGGTCGGCGACGTGCATCGGTTTGTATTGAGGCTGTTTGAGAATTTCGACCATGCGGTAACCGCGATCCAATTGTGCCTGGGTAGCGCGGTCAAGTTCAGTACCGAGTTGGGCGAAGGCCTCCAATTCCCGGAAAGCCGCCAGGTCCAGGCGGAGACTGCCGGCGACCTGTTTCATGGCGGGAATCTGCGCCTTGCCCCCGACTCGCGACACCGAGATACCTACATCAATCGCCGGCCGCACACCGGCGAAGAACAGGCTCGGCTGCAGGTAAATTTGGCCGTCGGTGATGGAGATAACGTTGGTCGGAATGTACGCGGAGACCTCGCCTTCGAGCGTTTCGATGATCGGCAGCGCCGTCAGCGAGCCGCCTGACTTCGGCAGTTTGGCCAGCTTGTGTCCAGGATAGTGCGGCAGAACTTCCTCCTGGGCGTGTTTCTTTTCCAGGGGGCCTTTGAAGACGCGAGGCGAGCCGTCCGGGTTGCGTACCACGGAATGCTCGGCAGTCACTTCCTGATCGGGAACGGATTGGGGGACAATGACCCAATGCTCGGCGAGTTTGGCGGAGCGCTCGAGCAAGCGGGAGTGGCAGTAAAAAATGTCGCCGGGATACGCCTCGCGGCCCGGAGGCCGGCGCATGAGCAGCGAGAGTTGCCGATATGCCGCCGCCTGCTTGCTTAGGTCGTCGTAAACGCAGAGGGTATCGCGTCCCTGCTCGTACATGTAGTACTCGGCCATGGCGCAGCCGGCGTAAGGAGCGATGTATTGCAACGCCGCCGGTGCTGATGACGAGGCGACCACGACAATGGTATAGTCCATCGCCCCATGCTGGCGCAACGCTTCGATGACCTGCGCCACCGTGGATTCTTTTTGCCCGATGGCTACGTACACGCAGATGACGTTTTCGTCCTTTTGATTGATAATCGTGTCCACGGCGATGGCCGTTTTGCCGGTCTTGCGGTCGCCGATAATCAATTCGCGCTGGCCCCGTCCGATCGGCGTCATGCTATCAATGGCCTTGATGCCGGTTTGCAACGGGACATTGACGGGCTGGCGTTCGGCGACACCCGGGGCAGGCGATTCTACCAGGCGTGAGTAAGGCGTAACAATCGGCCCTTTGCCATCGAGCGGATTGCCCAGCGGATCCACGACGCGGCCAATCAGGGCATCGCCGACCGGCACACGCAGCAGTTGTCCCGTGGCGCGTACCTCATCCCCTTCCCGAATTTCCAAGTAGTCCCCCAGGATGATCACGCCGACCGAGGTCTCTTCCAGGTTGAAGGCCAGGCCCATCACACCGGTGCGGGTGAACTCAATCATTTCCCCCGACATGACCCCGCTCAGGCCATAGACGCGGGCAATGCCGTCGCCGACTTCCAGCACCCGCCCGACTTCGCGGGCCTCCAATTGGGCGCGATATTGTTCAATCTCCGCTTGCAGTACTGAAACGATCTCGTTGGGTTTGAATCGCATAGGCCGACCTCGCTAGAAGTTCCTTTTCCAGTTTTTCCAGAGAGCTGCGCAGCGAACCATCGAATACCCAGTCGCCCATCCGCACGACCAGACCGCCGAGCAACTCCGGCTCGACGCGATTGTACACCAGCGGTTCTAAGTGGAAAATATCCCGCAATTGCCCGGTGATTTGTTCTAAGTAGCCTTCGCCCAGGGGCACCGCCGACACTACCTCCACACGCACCCGTCGTGCTTCTCGATCTCGCAGTTGCTTGTAAGCTTTGACCATTGTGCGCAGCAGATCGAGGCGATCGTGGTCGTTGAGCACGAGCAGAAAATGCAGCACGAGGGGATGAGCGCGGCCCTCAAACAGTTTGTGAATGGTCTCGGCCTTGCGCCGCCGCGACACGATCCCACTCGCCAGATACAACTCCAGCTCCGGATAACTGTGCAGAACATCGTCCACCAGCGAGTCCAGTTCCTCCAGCACCGCGTCCTCAGCCTGCTGCTGCCGCGCCGCTTTCAGCAGTGCTTCGGCATAGACCCGAGCGATCTGCTGCCCCTTGATATCCAGCACTGTCGGATACCAGGGGCGATCGACGACTTGCGGATGCGGATAAGTATGCTGGTGTGCAGAAGATTCGCTCATGTTCGCGTATCTTCGGGAAGGCAGAGGCGTTGTGGAGCGCGAGAGAGCCGGGTTAGGGCTGGAAATTGCCGACCAGGGCGGCGTGTTCGCGTTCGTAGCGTTCGCTGTGCTGGCGGAGTTCGGCCAGGGCCTCGTCCAGCAGCCGACGATGATCCTCTTCGCTCAGGGACCGGCGTAGCGTCTTTTGCGAGATGAGCACCGCCAGGCGCACAGATTCCTGCCAGAGTTGTTGTAATGCCTGGTCGCGGGCGCGTGCCAGTTCGCGTAGCAGCCGTTCCCGTTCCGCCTGCACCTCGGCCAGGCCACGGCCGCGAATCTCCTCAGCCGTGCGTTCGGCATCGCGGCGGGCCTCGTCGAGAATCTCGCGGACCTTCTCACCGACCCGTTGCATTTCCTGTTGCAGCTGTTCGCGGATACGCTGCGCTTCCGCCCGCGCCTGCTCGGCTTCTTGCAGAGCCCGGCGGATGTGCTCCTCGCGCCGGCGTAAGCCTTCCAGCATCGGCTGCCAGGCTAGTTTCCGCAGCACTACCAGCAGCAACAGGAAAACGACCAAACTCCACACCGCCAGGTCGAGCGAAAAGGAAAGCGGCCCTTCCTCATTGCTCGGCGCGTGCCCTTCCGCCGCCACCAGCACACCCGCGCCCGCTAGCAGCCCTACTATAGCCAGCGGCAAGACCAAGACCTTGATAATCCCCAGCCATCGGCTGCCTGTTGGGGCATCCTTCCAGACCATCACCCAGTGCCCTCCCAAGGCTCGGCTAGTAGCCGAAGTTGGCCGTCTGCCACGTCCATCTTCGACACCTTTGTGCGCGCTCGCTTGGCAGACTCCTTGATTTACGCTTTTACCGCCATGATGATGCAGACAATCAGTGCAAAGAACGTGGCCCCTTCTAGCAGGGCCGCAATAATCAGCATTCCCGTTTGAATGCGCGGTGCGATTTCGGGTTGCCGAGCCATCCCTTCCAGCGCTGCCTGGCCAATCCGACCGAATCCCCAGCCAGCACCGATCAGCACCAGCGCCGTGCCGAATCCGGCGCCGACGGCATTGCCGTAAAACGGGTGCGCGCCTTGATCCACTGCCAGCGCGGGCATGGCCAGTACCAGCAGCGCCATCATCACCAGACCCAGGCTCATCAGCGTGTGCTTCATCGTTCCTCCTTTCTGTGGGCGAATGTTCCGAGGCACCGAAGTCGGCGCCAGTTACTCATGCTCTCCCGTCATTCCCAGAAATCGGAATGCAGCTTGCCTTTTGCTTCGCAAGTAGAAGAATGCACGTGCGAGCGGCAGGCGTCAGCCCGCTGTGGTGTTTGAAAGCCGTGGGCCTCCCCCTAGTGCTCCATGTGCAGTTGGAAGCCGAGAAAGAGTGCCGTCAAGAAGGTGAAAATGAACGCCTGCAGAAAAGCGACGAAAATCTCCAGCAGGCTCAGCGCCACCACCCCGAAGACACTGCCGGCTGTGACTATGCCCCAAATCAGCGGATGGGCGTTCTTGGCCATCACGATAAAGGACATGATAAACGCCAGCACGGTGTGTCCGGCGAAAATATTGGCGAAAAGTCGCACGGCCAGCACACTCGCTTTGATGAAATGGCCGAGAAACTCGATGGCCACGATCATCAGGATCAGCGGCCAGCCTAGAATTAGCGGGATGCCGGTTTGCGGTACATGGGCCAGGATGTAACGGTACAACCCGACAATCGGAGCCAGCACCAGCGGTATCGAACCTGCCGAGTGCCCTGCGCTGGAGTGCCCACTTCTCGAACTGTCCGCATTAACATGTCCCTGGTCAACAGCCCCAGCAGGGCCGTGCTCCTCATGCCCGACCTGCTCGTTGCCGTGATGCCCGCCATGTGCCAGCTGGTAACTGATGGCCGCACCGTGAATCAGTAAAAAGCTGCAAAACGCCAGCGCTCCGGTCACGCTCAAATCCCCAGTCGGCGACCCCAAAAACGGCACCAATCCCAGCAGGTTGCAAAACAGAATAAACAGAAACACCGTCCAAATATATGGAACGAAGCGGTCGGCATCTTTTTCGCCGATGTACGGCTTAGCCACTTCGTCCCGCAGGAAAGTCAGGATCCCCTCGAAACAGTTCCAGAAAAAACCTTTGGGGGGCTGGCCACTCCGCGCCCGTCGAGCAATGGGCACATAAATCGCGGCCAGGATCAACGCCACCAGTAACTCGATCACCATAAACTTGGTGATCTGGAACGGCCGCTCACGGAATGGTAGCGGT